>NZ_JACJOR010000412.1:0-52608 GCF_014695615.1 Leptolyngbya sp. FACHB-711 | reverse complement strand
ATCGAATATCGCTCGCCGTAAACAAAAACGGTAGAATCGCGACTAAATCAATCAAAGACGCAAGACTGAAGAAAAAGCGAACGCGATGCTCGGCACTCCAGAGGCGCAACAGATACTCGATCGTAAACAGAATCAGGATCGCCGTGTTAAGGAAATTCAGCTTTAGCCGCACCGGTTGGGGAATTGGATAGGTTTCTGCCACAAAGCAGGCGGAAGACAACAGCACTAGCCCCACGATCGTCAAATTAATTGCTTTACCGATCGCGGTTTCAATGTCTTCTAGATAAAAGCGAACCGTTTTTCGCAGTTCCGTTATTTGCAGTTTCATGGAACAGAGGCATCACTGGCAGAAGCTGGCGTTTCAGGATCTTTTGCAGATTTGCAGTCCAGCATCACCCCAAATCAATACAGCGAATGAATGCAGACTGATAATACCAGTTCTGATGACGATCAAGACGATCGCCCTTGCAGATGGCAATTTCATTGTTTCTGATTAAATGATGTCTTTTTACTTATCCGTTACTCATCTGTTACTTATCCGCAGGTTGCCACGTAGCTTACCTGACAGCCTGCCCTAGTCTGCTGTTCAAAGAGCGCGTCATCATCGATCGCCGATTCGAGCCAACTGCGCCTCACCAAAAATCGCAGAAGGATGAACATAATACTTAAATTCCATCAGATTATGAAAGGGATCTTGCAAAAAGAAAGTGCGATGCTCTAGGAGCGAATCTCGAAAACGGTGCTTTGGCTGCTGATAAAACATGAGCCCCTGCTGCTGTGACCGTGCTAGCAAGGCTTCCCAGTCAGACTCCTGCATGAAGACCAAGCCAAAGTGTCGTGGATAAATACCCTTCTGCGGAGTCAGCGGTTCTTCAGTGAGATGAGCAACAAGCTGATGTCCATAAAGGTTCAAAATGATCGATTGAGCATTCTCGCGTCCGGCAGTGCAGCCCAGACCCCTGACATAAAACGCTTTCGTTTGGGCAAGATTACCGACAGGGAATGCCAGGTGAAATAAGACAGAATCCATCGGGTTAACTCCTGATTAAAAGGGTGGGAAATTCAGGCAATCAGATTGCTTACTCTGCTGTTCTTGACTCTGCTGTTCTAAAGAGCACAAGCTGCCTTACATTTCTTTAGAACAGAAAACTCACTCAAAAAATTATTCTAAGCTTATTCATCAGGTCATTCTGTAGCCAAAATAAGTCTGATAATCCCGTTAGGCGATCGACCAAAAGAAGCACTCAAGGAAACAACTCATGGCAATTTCCCCTGTTCTGCTCAATACGCTAATGCCCTGGCTGGTCGCAATCCTGATCAACACGCTGCTACTCGGTGTGGCATGGCTGCTGCCCAAAAAATTGCTCACGCCTGCGGGATACGTTCATGCTTGGGTGCTGGGGGTTGCGCTATGGGGCACGCTAGGCTGGCGCGGCTATGGGCTAATGCTGTTTTACTTCCTGGTGGGGTCAGCCGTCACACGTATTGGCATGGCAGAAAAAGAAGCCGCCGGAATTGCCGAAAAGCGATCGGGCGCAAGAGGACCCGAAAACGTTTGGGGATCGGCTCTGGTGGCAACCCTCTGCGCACTAGGAACTTACGCGATGACAACCTTTTATGCCGGTCACAGCGATTTGTGGGTTAGAAATACCGTGCTGCTGCTGTATTTGGGCTACGTTGCCAGCATGAGTACCAAACTGTCAGACACCTGCGCCAGTGAAGTCGGTAAGGCTTATGGGAAGCGCACCTTTCTCATTACCACCTTTCAGCCCGTTGCTCGTGGAACCGAAGGAGCCGTCAGCTTGGAAGGAACGATCGCCGGAATTCTGGGTGCTGCTGCGATCGCAACAGTCGGTTGGGGCTTATCGCTGATTCCGCTGATTGGCATCCCGATCTGCTTGGTTGCTGCCCTGATTGCAACTAATCTAGAAAGCGTGATCGGCGCAACGCTGCAAACTAAATTTGACTGGCTCACCAATGAACTGGTGAACATTCTCAATACGCTCATTGGCGCAGTTGTGGCGATCGGTCTGGCGTTGCTGATTCAATGGGCAGGATTGTAACGCCAGGCAAAATTATGATGCCAGGCAAAATGGTCATGCTAAGCAGAATGATCATGCGATGCTGATTCGGTAAACTGCCATTCCCCTGAATTCGTCTTTTCCCCTGCACAAACCGAATTTTGTGTCTCGTCTGGATTTCCATCCTTCTTTGTGAATAGAGCAGCCTTCCCCACCCCGTTATTACTCAGTGTTTTGATAGAGAACGGACTCACTGCAACTATCCCTCTTGTGGGAAGGGTTTTATTTCTTCCGATAGTTCAGACAGCACTCGGTAGCTGTTAAATTTATGTGTAATGAAACGCAAAAGTTCAATCTTTCATTACTCGTTTTCACAAGGAGAATCAAGATGAATATTCTGGCTTGGATCGTATTAGGTTTGATCGCTGGCGCACTGGCTAAAGCAATTTATCCCGGTCATCAGGGCGGCGGCATTCTGGGAACCATGATTTTGGGAATTATTGGTGCTTTTGTTGGCGGCAGCGTCTACAATCTGCTCACGACTGGATCGCTTTCCCTTACCGCAGCAGGTTTGAGTATCCCTGGTGTCATTGTTGCAATCATCGGCGCGATTATTGCTCTGTTCATCTACTACTCGATCGCTCGTCGTGGTGCTTACTAAGCGAAATTGAGCTTTACCACTCAAATGCTGAATCGGACTGAATAAAAACGAACCAGAACATCATGCGTAACAATTACGCAGCATATCCTGCAGATGTCAAGGGTTAGCAGTCTACTTCAGCCGCATTCAGTAACAGCTTAGATAAATAATAGTTCAGCAATAATATAACTGGAGCCTCTGCAACTGCAGGGGCTTTTGCTTTGAATTGTTCCTTTATTTTGTTTATATTTTTGTGCTCCAGATAAGAGTAGATAATTTTTTAGGCTTAACACAATGCCAATGTATGCAATGTCGCGAGCTCAATAACTTAGAAACAATTAATATTGTGGTTGATTTTTTATAATGATTGTTTTTATAACAATTGCTTTTTCCATAAAAATTTAGCCCCCACCTACAGGCAGAGGCTAAAACATGAATATAACCTGGCTTGGTTTATTCGGTGTTCCTATAAACTAAAGGCTAGTAGTAAAACAATACCTCTATCCATAGTTAGGGAATAGGCAGAAAAAAACTTCTCTAGAAGGACTCAGAATTTCGATCGCGATTTTACTGTCTCAAGTGCGATCAAATGATTTATCCAAACATTTATCGTTCCTAGAATCACTCAAGACCGATCGATACGTCTTAACCCTTTCCTTTGTTCTACCTTTCTTCTAAAAGTTCAGCGATTCAGCAAGCAATCCACCAATCGGAGAGAAATCATGAAAGCTATTGCTTTGCCTTCAGGTCAATCGATTCCCGTTTTAGGCATGGGAACCTGGCAGATGGGAGAGCGATCGCGCGATCGCCAAACCGAAATAAATGCCCTGAAGCACGGCATAGAGCTGGGAATTACGCTGATTGATACGGCTGAAATGTATGGCGAAGGTAGCGCAGAGGAAGTGATTGCAGAAGCGTTCACGTCGTGGAGCAAAGCTAACGCGGGTCGTCGGGAGCAGGTTTTTCTAGTGAGCAAAGTCTACCCGCACAACGCCAGCCGTCAAGGAACGATCGCTGCCTGTGAACGCAGTTTGCGCCGTCTCAAAACTGATTATTTAGACCTTTACTTACTCCACTGGCGCGGTTCAGTTCCCTTGTTTGAAACCCTGGCCGCATTGCAGACGCTTCAGCAAGCCGGAAAAATCCGAGATTACGGCGTGAGCAATTTTGATCTGTCTGATATGCAAGAAGCTCGATCGCTGCCGGGTGGAGAATCGATTGCCACCAATCAAGTGCTGTACAACCTGATGCGACGCGGCATTGAATGGGATCTGTTGCCCTGGTGTCAGCAGCACGGCGTTCCGATCATGGCATATTCGCCTGTTGAGCAGGGTCGCTTGCTGAAAAACCGACAGCTTGCGGCAATTGCGGAACGGTTAGGCGTTACGTCTGCTCAAGTGGCAATCGCGTGGCTACTGCACCAGGATAATGTGATCGTCATTCCCAAAGCCAGCGATCTCGCCCACGTTGAGCAAAATCGAGCCGCACTTGACCTGAAGCTATCTGCCGCAAATTTGCACGAACTCGATGCCCTCTTTCCGCCGCCGTCTCGTCCAGTGGCTCTGGAAATGCTGTGATCTTTGGAAGCATTACTGCTCCGATTGCCCAGATTTTGCGGTCTGACCAAACAAAATCTTTTTGCTTTCTTCGGTCATTGCGCTCGGATTGCTGAAGGGTTGCCCTTTTTCGTAGGCACGCACCACCGCCGCTCGATCGCGAATTGCGTTAAACCATCGCTGCACGTTGGGGAACTCTTCCAGGTTTTGCTGCTGTCGCTCGTGGGGCACAATCCACGGATAGCAAGCCATATCGGCGATCGAGTAAGCCCCCGCCACAAATTCGTGCTGCGCCAACTGACGATCGAGAACCCCATACAGCCGATGCGTTTCTTTCACATAACGATCGATCGCGTAGGGCAACTTTTCCGGGGCATACTGTACAAAGTGATGGTTTTGACCTGCCATTGGGCCCAATCCGCCCATTTGCCAGAATAGCCATTCTAAAACTGCCTTTCGTCCGCGCAGCTCTGCCGGAATAAACTGTCCGGTTTTCTCTGCGAGATACAGCAAAATTGCCCCGGACTCAAATAAAGAAATCGGTTCACCGCCGTCTACAGGAGCGTGATCCACGATCGCAGGCATTCGGTTATTGGGCGCAATTTTGAGAAAGTCTGGCTGAAACTGATCGCCCGCACCAATATTAATTGGAATAATGCGATACTCCAATCCTGCTTCTTCTAAAAAGATAGTGATTTTGTGACCGTTGGGAGTGGGCCAGTAATACAAATCGATCATGGCAATGCCTGATAGAAAATTATCTTCACCTTAGATCATGGAGATAAAAAGCAGGATAAGGTGACAAGGTGACTTTGAAAGCCGTGTATCTAGAAGGCTGTTTAAGCAGGCTTTCAGTTGGAGTTTAAAGGCTTGAGCTCCCCCTAAATCCCCCCTTCCACCAGGGAACTTTGAGCCGTTAGAACGTTCTGTTGCCACGGGAATGCCTGCATCAATTCGGTTTCCTTTTTTAAGGGAGGGTAGGGGGAGTTCCCAGCACTTCTCACGCTCATCCACTCCTTCCCCACCCTTTCTTAAACCACCCCTAACGCTGACGCACCGCCCCAGCCGGAACTCGATCGGTTCTCTCGCGCTGGGCACGTCTACGGGCAACAGGATTCATTGCTCGCTCGATATAGCTGAACGCTTGCGACGACAGCAGCGTCAGCAACAGATAAATCAGCGCAACGGCGGCATAAATCTCAAACGGACGATAGGTGGTCGCTACGATGAGCTGTCCTTCCCGGAAGAGTTCCTCGAAACCAATCACGGCGACTAAGCTGGTGTCCTTGAGCAAGGTAATAAATTCGTTGCCTAGTGGAGGCAGCATCCGCCGCAGCGCTTGCGGGAAGATAATGTGGCGCATAGTTTGAGTTGAGTTTAGCCCCAGCGATTGTGCCGCCTCGGTTTGACCCACCTCGATCGACTGAATGCCACCGCGCACAATTTCAGCCATATAAGCTGCCGCGTTGAGACTCAGGGCTACGACCGCCGCTAGGAATCGATCGAACGAAAACTGAATGCCCAAGCCCTGAAGCACTGCCGGGATGCCAAAGTACACCATAAAAAGCTGCACCAGCAACGGTGTGCCCCGGAAGAAATCGATATATGCTCTGGCGAGCCAGCGAATCGGCTTCACCTTCGAGAGACGAGCGATCGCAATCAGCGACCCCAACCCTAGCCCTACAACCACTGAAATAGCAGCCAGCGCAACCGTCACCACCGCACCTGCCAGCAGCGTCGGCATCGCATTCAGGATTGTCCCGAGCCAACCGATCGATCGGGTGGTCTGCTGCTGTGACCCACCCTGCTGCTGGGAACCTGCCTGCTGCGCGGCGGCAAGAACAGGAGCTACTTGCGGCAATTGGGGCGGCGCGGTGTTAAACCATTTGCGATAGACTCGCTCATAGGCTCCGTTCTGAAGAATTTTGCCTAATCCCTGGTTAATGAGCTGAAGGTTTTCTGATCCTTTCGGTGTGGGAATACCGTAAAACTCCTCACTGAGCAAATCGCCCGTCAGTTTTAGTCCATTGATATTCCCTGTATTCAGAGCAAAGAGCATAATCGGCGCATCCGCTACCACCGCATCCACGTTGCCATTACTCAACTCTTGTAGAGCCAGAGCAGAGCCATTAAACGTGCTGACCCGTGCCCCTGGCACTTTCTTGATTTCCTCGGCTCCGGTTGTGCCAATTTGCACGGCTACTTTTTTGCCGTCTAAATCTTCAAGACGGGTGATATCCTGCGTGCCTTCTTTGACGGCAATTGCCAAACCTGCCTTAAAGTAAGGGCGAGAAAAATCAACGGATTCCGCCCGTTTTTGCGTAATCGTCATTGCCCCAATCGCGGCATCAACTGATTTAGCTTGTAGAGCCGGAATCATGCCGTCAAAGGCAATATTTTGAAACTCGACATCAAATCCTGATGCCTTTCCAATTTCCCGAATCACATCAACATCAAATCCCTGAAGTTCACCGGATTGTGATGTGAATTCAAACGGAGCATAAACAGGTTCAATGGCAACGGTTAAGGAGCGTGGCGCAGTTGCATGAGCCGTTCCTACAACTAAAATGAGCAGGAAACAGCACAACCCTGAGAGAAGCGATCGCCAGCGATTCAATCCTTTAATTTTCATAGAATTCGTTTTGTTTAATTTGATACAGAGTAGAGGTACAGCAACGGTTTCAACCGATCCTCAATCGCCCTTTAGACCAAAACAGGCAACGACAAAATCGTCATCATTACCTGAAAAACTGATCAAAATCCTCTCAAAATCCTCCTTCCAGAAGATCGAAATCATCAGTTACTTCTTCTATAAATGGTCTAATAGCAAAAAACTTTACTCCGTCTAAAGTCCAAATTGCTTCTGCCGTAGGTTTGAGTGAACCCATTTGAGTAATTGTTATGACAAATAGCCTGACAGCTACCCGCGCAATTCAATTCGACCAAGTTGAAAAAAACTTTGGTGCTCTTCAAGTTCTCAAAAGCATTAGTGGATATGTCAACCGAGGCGAAGTCCTTGCTGTGATCGGGTCTTCGGGCTGCGGCAAAAGTACACTGCTACGCTGTCTCAACCGTTTAGAAACCATTAACGGCGGACGAATTGAGATCAACGGCATGGATCTTTCCCATCCCAACCTGAGCAGTAGCCAGCTTCGGCAGCTTCGCTCGCAGGTCGGCATGGTGTTTCAGCAGTTCAACCTGTTTCCGCACCTGTCGGTGGTTCACAACCTGACGCTGGCTCCGCAGCAAGTTTTAGGACGACCCAAGCGCGAGTGCGTGGAGCGGGCGCACTATTACCTGGAAGAAGTCGGACTGTCGGAGAAAGCAGACGCCTATCCCGACGAACTTTCTGGCGGACAGAAGCAGCGCGTTGCCATCGCCCGATCGCTTTGTATGGAACCCAGCGTTATGCTATTTGACGAACCAACTTCTGCTCTCGACCCAGAACTGGTCGGCGAAGTGCTTGCCGTAATGCAGCAGCTTGCCGAAAATGGCATGACAATGGTGGTCGTGACGCACGAAATTCAATTCGCCCGCGAAGTCGCTCATCGCGTCATGTTCCTGGATAAGGGACGAGTTGCCGAAGAAGGCGATGCCAGAGCCGTGCTGACCAACCCCCAAAGCGATCGACTCAAGACCTTCCTGCAGAGGATGCGCCAGGATCAGATGCAAACTGTTTCTTGAAGATTTCAGGTGTTTTAGCCCCCCAAATCCCCCAATTATGGGGGACTTTGAGTTCTGCAAGCCTTCAAAGTCTGGAGTTTGATATAGATTTAGATCGTGATTCAGCGATGAAAATTTCTGGGGCGCTTAATGAGCAGTTGTCTACAACAATGATTGTGACGCGCTATCAATGTCCTCTTGCTTCTTCGCTGGGCAAATCAGAGTTTGGTGGATAGTCGTGATTCAAAGTGCATCAGATTCCTGGCTTAGCATCCCGCAGTTATAAAAGTGCATATAGTTCTTTGCCATCGCATCAGAAAGGCGAGTATCGCGCAAATCACGCCGCATTGCCAGGAAAATCTCTGCCATGCCCTGTTCGATATCGCGCCGCACAGTTTCGTCTTCGCGAATCAGCTTCTGGATGTCTCCTGATGCTGTTGTCCAGTGGCGATCGTAGGTCTCCATATACTTAAATAGGGCTGCCAGCACTTCATCAGAAGCAAACAGCCAGCCCTTTTCGATTTCTGCCAGAATGCGTCGCCGGTCCTCGATCGCCTTTGCCAGGATCAGCCCAAACAGCGCACTGTTCAGATCCTCATACAGCTTCTGTCGCCGCTCTACCAGTTCCGACTTGCGTTTGGTATTTTCCTGCCAAGAGTAGGTTGCTAGACCGATCGCCCCTGTCAGCAAAACTCCTAGCAGCGATCCGGCAAGAGGCAGTAACAGCTTCAGCGTTTCCAGATTGCCTGCGCTAAATAATTCTGCGGCCAAAAATACCATGCTACGCTGCTGAGGGAAGCGAATGCGCGGCTAACACTGATCGATAAAAGCCCTGAAGTTGTCTAGTCGCGGCCGCCCAACCCCAGCGTTCTGCCTCCTGGCGGGCATTTTGGCGCAGCAGTTCCCGTTCTTCCCGGTTGGCGAGAAGGCGTTGCGTGGCGACGATCGCCCCCTGATCATCGGTTGGGTCAAATAGATAGCCATTTACCCCGTCAGTAACGATATCGGGGATGCCGCCTGCGTTTGCTGCAATCACGGGACAGCCTGCCGCCATTGCTTCCAGTAAAACCAGTCCTAATGTCTCAGTGCGGGAAGGGAAGATAAACGCATCCGATGAAGCGAACGCTGCTCCCAGAGATTCGCCCGTGAGATATCCCACAAAATGAGTTGGCGTGTCGGCAAAAATTCGCTCTAAATCCTGCCGATAAGGGCCGTCGCCCACCAGAGCCAGTCTTGCGTTGGGAATTGCTTCCAGAATGGGTTTAATGCGATCGATTTCTTTCTCCGCCGACAGTCGCCCCACATAGAGCAGCAAAGGCGCGTCCGGGTTTCCTTGTGAGAGGTGCGATCGCATTTCCTGGCTAGCAAGATCTGGGCGAAAGAGTTCAGTATCGACGCCGCGCTGCCAGACTTCCACCCGCTCAATGTCATGACTGGTGAGGGCTTCTTCCATTGCAGTCGAGGTGCAGAGGTTGATTTGTGCCTGGTTGTGCACCATTTTCAGCAGCTCCCACATTAACCCTTCCAGCATTCCCAGCCCGTAATGCTCCAGATATTTTGGTAGGTGGGTGTGGTAGGAAGCAACAAGCGGTACTTCCAGCGATTTGGCATAGTACAAGCCACCCAGTCCCAGCACTGCGGGATTAACAATGTGAATCAGATCAGGCTGAAAGTCTTCTAACGCCTGCCGAATCGAGGGACGGGGCAGAGCCAGCTTCAATTCGGGGTAAAGGGGGAGAGGGAAGCCCGGAACACCGCAGATCCTGGCGCCCCGATATTCAGAGAGCCCGCCTTCGGGGGAAAACACCAGCACCCGATCGCCCATCCGTTGCAGGTGGTCAACCGTGTGGCTGAGGCGCGTCACAATGCCGTCAACTTTGGGTAGAAACGTTTCGGTGAAGAGGGCGATCTTCATAGGGTGATGATGTGAAGACAGGACTCAGGGAACAGAAATTTATCGCGATCGATCGGGCAAGGTACAAATTCCGTGAATGCCGATCGCCAAAATTGTACTGCCTAACAACACTCCAACGCCCTCAGCAAAGCAGTTGATGCGGTGTCGGTTTTCGGCGGCCTCGGCAATCATGAGATCTGTTGCAGTCACAGCAGGGCGATTTGCAAGTTCGGCATAGCGTTTTTGGCTTACCTGAAGCTGTGCCCAGTCGGGAAACAGCCAATAGGCACTTATACCAGCAAAGAATACACCGGGCAGTACCGCAAACAGCAGCAGTACCCAAACTCGCAAACCCATGCGGTTAGCCTTTCCACTTCACCTTGGGCAGGATTTGATTTTCGTCTACACGCTGCTTGTACTTGATGCTGAAGTTAAGCAGTGAATCGAGCAACGAATCGGAAAGGAAGTGCGGCTGCAAGCCCAGATCCAGCAGGTTGGTATTTTTGGCGTTGAAGTAGTGTTCTTCTTTTTCGACTCTGGGGTTTTCCAGGTGGTTGATTTCGACCTTCAAGCCCACTGAGGTTCCGGCCTTTTGCACCATGTTTGCCAGATCGCCAACGCTAAAGAGTTCTGTGAACTGGTTGAACACGCGAAACTCACCGCGATCGGCAGGATTGTTCACCGCCAATTCAATACAGCGCACGGTATCGCGAATATCCAGGAAGCCGCGTGTCTGTCCGCCCTTGCCGTAGACCGTGAGCGGATGTCCGATCGCCGCCTGAATGCAGAAGCGGTTCAGTGCCGTTCCAAATACGCCGTCATAGTCGAGGCGGTTGATCAGCATTTCGTCCATGCCCGTTTCGTCGGTCAGCACACCGTAGACCACCCCCTGGTTCAGGTCAGTCGCACGCAGACCCCAAATCCGGCAGGCAAAATGGATATTGTGCGAATCGTGAACCTTGCTGAGGTGGTAGAACGAGCCGGGCTGCTTCGGATAAGGCAGGGTATCTTTGCGACCGTTGTGCTCGATCGTGATGTAGCCTTCCTCGATATCAATATTGGGGGTTCCGTATTCGCCCATTGTGCCCAGTTTCACCAGGTGGCAGTCGGGGAAATGGTCGTGCATCACGTAGAGCAGATTCAGCGTGCCGACAACGTTATTCACCTGAGTCAACACGGCGTGTTCGCGATCGATCATTGAGAAAGGAGCCGACCGCTGTTCGCCAAAGTGAACGACCGAGTCTGGCTCAAACCGCAGCATGGCGTTCTTGAGAAACTCGTAGTTGTTGATGTCGCCAATGAAGAGATCGATCGTTTTGCCTGTGAGGTCTTTCCAGCGTTGAATACGTTGTTGGATGGAGGCGATCGGGGTCAGGGTTTCGATGCAAAGCTCATTGTCCCAATGCCGACGAATCAAGTTGTCGAGGATAGCGACTTCGTAGCCGCGATTTGACAGATAGAGCGCGGTTGCCCAACCGCAATAGCCATCGCCACCAATAACTAGGACTTTCATGCTGAGTTGATCTGCTTACGGATACTCCGCTAAATCTACCATTCTTGGTGACAGAATTCGACACTAATCTTCACCTGGTCTTTATACAGAAGGCAAATCCAATCAGTTCATCCGCCTGGGGGAAGTAGGAATCAGGGCAGGTGAGCCACGCTAGGCAAAGATGCAGAACTTCAGAAATTTGAGCACTCACTGAAGCATCATTAGCATCATTCCAGCGGCACGATCAGCGTTAGCAGAAACAGATGCAAACCTGCCCATCAGCAATGGATGCGTTTGAGGTGGTAGATATTACGGCAAGCTCTTCCCATCGTTTTTATCACTTGTTGAGATGGAATTTTTGGCTAGTGATTGGGTCGATCGCCCTGCTTTATTGCTGGACGGCTCAACTCTGCCTTGGACTTTTAAATCTGCAAGTCGATGCCTCACCGCTTTGGATTCCAGCTGGAATTGCCCTAGCCGCACTGCTGTGGTTTGGCGAACGAGTTTGGCTTGGGGTTGCGCTAGGTGCTTTGCTGCTGAATTACTCGCTGTCGGCTCCCTGGCTGCTGTCGCTGGGGTCGATTGCTGGAAGCACCCTGGAAGCTCTGGTCGGCGTTTACCTGCTGCGTCGCTTTAGGGTGAGCTTAACCCTTGATCGATCGCGAGATGCACTCCATTTTGTGGCGCAGGGCGTTCTGATTCCACCGCTGGTTAATGCGACGATCGGCTCCTTGATGGCTTACAGTGTGGGTTATCTTGACTGGAGCCAGGTTAGCCGCAACTGGTGGACGGTTTGGCTGGGGGATGGAATGGGCATTTTGGTCTTTACACCGCTATTGCTAAACGTCGCGCACTGCCTTACCGCAAGACCGCCGCTTCACAGTCTTTCCGCAGAGCCGCTTCAGAGGAATGACCTTCGCAGAGCAACCGATCGAATTCAGAAGTTTTTTGCGGCGGAGTCTGCGCTAGAGCAAAGTATCTGGGCAGGGCTGCTGATTTTGATCAGTGCCTTTGTGTTTTATTCCCGTCCGACCGAGGCGATTGCTCAATATCCTCTGGAATACGCGCCGTTTCCGCTCGTGGTCTGGGCAGCATTGCGGCTGGGGCAGACCTACACTATCATTGCCAGTTTGCTGCTGTCTGCGATTGCAATCGGGGGCACGGTGTCCGGGTTGGGTCCGTTTGTGACCAAGGCACAGGATTCGAGTCAGGTGGTATTGCTGCTTCAGGCGTTTATGGGCGTCGTCACAATTACTGCCCTGATTCTGGCGGCAGCAATGGCAGAGCGGCGACAGACAGAGGCACAGTTGCAGCTCACCGCAGAACGAAATCGATTGATTGGCGAAATGGCCCTCCGAATTCGTCGATCGCTGGATTTAAGCACCATTCTCAATACCACCGTGCAGGAAGTGCGGCAGTTTCTTCAAGCCGATCGCGTCTTTATTTGTCGGTTTGACTCCGATGGCGGCGGACGAGTAGTTGCCGAATCAGTTATCCCTGGCTGGGCATCCGCAGAGCAATGGACGACTGCACCAAGCACTTATGCCGAACTGCAAGACCTGTTTGAACGATGCCCGATCAGCGTGATAGATGATACCCGATCGATTAACGCCTCTCCGTTTATTCAGAGCTATCACGATCGCTATCGGGTGAAAGCTGGAATTGCCGTGCCGCTGTTTGTAGATGCACAGTCTAGCGTTTGCCCTCAGTCTTCTCCAGGGCAGATTCCCCCGAATAAGTCTGTGGCTCAAAATCAACCCTGTCTGTTTGGCATTTTGATTGTGAATCAGTGCAGTTTTCCGCGCCACTGGGAGCAGACCGAAATTGATTTGATCGAACAGCTTGGAACGCAGGTCACGATCGCGATTCAGCAGTCCCAGCTTTATGAACAGGTGCAGTCGCTCAACGCCACCCTGGAGCAGCAAGTCACGGAAAGAACGCTTCAGCTTCAGGACAACATGGCAGAACTGGAGCAGCTCAACCAGTTACGCGATGTGCTGATTCACGCTGTATCGCACGACCTGCGAACCACCGTGATGGGAACACTGATGGTGCTGCAAACGCTGCAAAAACAGCCCGGAGATGCCATTTCAGTGAGCCGATCGCTGTTAGAGCGCATGATTCAGTCGGGTGAGGTGCAGTTAAGCAAGCTGAATATGCTGCTGGAGGTCTACCAGAACCAGACGCAGGACGTGGTGCTGCACTGGGAGCAGGTCGATCTAGCGGATCTGGTGCGATCGGTTATCGAAGAAAGCGAACCCATCCTGCTGCAAAATCAGGTAACGCTGTGCCAACACATTCCCTCCGATCTGCCTGCTGTGAAAATCGATCGCGATAAGATGCGGCGCGTCCTGCATCAGCTTGTCACCAACGCTGCAAAACACAATCCGCCCGGAATCAAAGTGGTCATTCAGGCGGGCATCGAAGCCGGACACCTGCTCTGCACCGTGACCGACAACGGCAAGGGAATTCCCTTAGACCAGGGCAATCGACTGTTTGACCTGCGGCTGGGTCGCTGCGACGAGCGCAAGCGGATCGGGCTAAGTTTGGGACTACCCTTTTGTCAGCAAATCATCCAGGCACATCAAGGAAAAATGGGCGTAACCAGCTGTCCGGGAACCGGATCACAGTTTTGGTTTACTCTGCCAATTCAAGGCAGTTCGCTCTAGGCAGTTCATCCCAAGAAGTTAATCCTCAGAAAAGGTTTGAGGAGTAGCGATCGTTGCCCAACCTGTCTCCCTGCTCTCCAGGCTGGCGTATCCACGGTTTCTGATGGGGGCTTTAGGGGGCAATGCTTTAGGAGGCACCGTAGGAGATTTGTCGCTTCTCTAACAGGCTCCAACAAAACAGGCTCTGATCAGAACAAGAACCAGGGCAAGTAAAGTGCAGGTTCAGTCTCTCTATTCGTATTTTCACTGAGAATTCCGCCTTTATCCCTCATTGAATCTACGGACGATCGCCCAACCTTGATTAAAATTTCATACAAATAACCGAAAATAGTTTTGTATCATCAAATACCTTTCATAAAATCGGAGTCATAATAGGGGCATCCAAACCGTTCTGCCTTAGAACAGTAAGCAATCCAATTCAGGAGGTTGACCGATGCTTGATTCAATTCGTTCGGTTTCCATTCCACAAACCCTTCAGGAACTCGAACAGGCGATCGATCGCTACCGTAACAGCGAATGGAATCAGGACTTGTTTCAACAGTGGCAAGCAATCCGAATCGCGGCTCTTGCTCAAAGCACTGAATCTCAATCTGGCGATCGCATTGCCGGAGACGATAGTTACTAAATTGCCAGGAAAAACTGTGTTTAGTAACGTGGGAATGGTCGTTGATTACTGGGAAAGAACGTCCATTTTCCAGTCAATTCGATAAGATTAGACGGCAGATAGAATTATTATCGGTTACTCGCCACGAGTTACCGCCTGTTCAAACGGCTCATGACCAATAACCAAGCCAAATTCCATTTCTGCCACCCTAACTCATCGCGTCTATTTGTATTCCCTACATGACTCAGCTTCAGCGTCTTGCTGTTTCTCCAAGTCAGATTGAAGCCAATCGAATTCTATTAACCGATCGTCAGCAGCATTATTTGGGGCGGGTGCTCCGCTTGCAGGCTGGCGATCGTTTTATTGCAATGGATGGGGCAGGTCATGGGTGGCTTGCGGCTCTACGAGGAGCGGGTTCAGAAGCCGATTTGCTGGAGCCAATTTCAGTACAAACCGAGCTGCCGATCGCTGTAACGCTGCTGATTGCCTTGCCCAAAACTGGAATGGATGACATTGTTCGCCAAACGACTGAACTGGGCGTAAGCCAGATTGTTCCGATCCTGAGTGCTCGTAGCCTGCTCAATCCCAGTCCGCAAAAGCTCGATCGCTGGCAGCGCATTGCCCAGGAAGCCGCCGAACAGTCTGAACGACAGATCGTTCCCGCCATTTTGCCGCCCCATCGCTGGCAAGAAGCTTTACAACAGTGGCAGAAGGCAGGCTGCTACCTCTGCGAACCGCGAGGCGATTCCCCCTCTGGGGAACTGCAAAGCAACCGTCCTCATTTGCTCTCCTACCTGGAATCTCAACTAATCAATCAACTCAATCCGCTCCCGGCTGTGACGCTGGCGATCGGTCCCGAAGGCGGATGGACTGAAGCTGAAGTGCAGGAGGCGGTCGGGGCAGGGTATCAGCCCGTGTCGCTGGGGGCACGAATTCTGCGGGCAGTCACCGCGCCGATCGTGGCTTTATCGCTGGTGGGGGCTGTGATAGAAGCAAACGAGTTGGTTGTAAGAGATTTAGAGAAGGATGATCACCCAAACCGCTCCCTTGACGAGTCAATTCTGGACGGAATCTAGCTCTCTTTTAGGCTTTAAAGCTCATTATGAATGAGGGATTGACTGCAAAACCTGGAACGTTAGCACGATCGACTTGTGAATGCCCCGTAGCCCTAATACGTCCGCTACACTGCTAAAGAAGGGATTTTCCCATTAGATCTAAAGGGATTATTGCTCATGCTCGATCAGGTGGCTGCTGCCTTTGCCCGTCAGGATTATGAAACGGCTGCCCGTTTGGTGAAGCAACTGCAACAGCAGTCTCCCGATCACCCCTGGGTGAAGCTTTATGTAGCGCGGCTTCAGGAAGTGAGCGGTCAGTTTGCCTCGGCAGAGCAGATTTATCGTACACTGCTGCGAGACACTACCCATCCCAAAATTGCGCTTCAGGCGCGGCAGGGCTTACACCGTTTAGAAGCCGAGGCTCATCAGACTCCGTCTCATCCGACGATCGCAGAAGCAAAAGCTGATTTAGCGAATCCAGTGAACGGAGCACTGGTGCTAGAAGCCATTTCCCCAGAGGCACGACAAACCGCTGCCCAAAACTTTGCCCGCATTATGCGGCTGGATACTTATGCGGCACGTTTACTGTTGCCCAGTCGCGGCTGGCGGCTTTATCGGCTGGGGGTGATCGACCAGTTAGAAGAATGGGGTCAACAGCTCGTTGCCGCCGAAATTCCCGTATTTTGGCTTCCGCTGACTGCCATTCAAAGAATTCGCGTATTTCGAGTCGAGTCGCTTCAATCTACTTCGCAGCAGGCAACGGTAATTTGCCAGAGTGAGACGAACCAGAAAGGGGCTTTGCGGTTTAACTGGTCAGAAGTTGCGGGTCGAGTCGAGGGTAGACTGCCGATTTTTGAACAGGTCGTGGATAAAAACATCCACAATCAGCTCGTCCGAAAAGAACAAACGCAGGACTACGCTCAGGTGCTTGATCTGCATCTGCCGCACCGAAATAGCATTTTGCGCTTTGGCGACTGGAGCTATCAATTTGAGCAGGGTCAAGAAGCTGCCCCGTTTGACGCAGTTCGATCGACCCCCCTGACGAGCAATCGCCTGAAGTGGAATCAGCTTGTGCGATCGATCGAGGCTGCTCTGGGGAATGTCCCGGTCTGGTCTGACTTTCCTGCCTTTGGTGAAAGTGCGATCGAGTCTCTGGCAATGGTGCGACTGCCTTCCCACATCGATCTATTTCGCCAAGCCCCGACTGCCTGGGATACTGCCTTTCAGCTTTATAGCGGATTGGTGTTTGAGCAAAAGTCGAAGCGATCGGCTTAAGAATTCGGGCGATAGAATTCGGGGGATCAAAGCACTTCAATCTGGTCTATTCGGCGCATTTCCCGATCGACCTCATACCAGAGCGATCGATTCTGAGGATCGGTGCGGAGTGCCTTTTGCAGGTAAATCCGGGCTTTGTCGGGCTGCTTGTCATTGATCAGGTATCGTCCAAACCGCTGATAGGTAATTGCCTGCCACTGCCGAACTTCCACGTCGTTAGGCAATCGCTGCGCCAAACCTTCGATCACCGTCACTGCCATTGCAAACCGCTGATCGCGCAAAAGCTGCTGAAGCTGCTCGTAGATTCGTTCCTTCAGCTTGCGATCGACAACGGATAAATTGGGGTCATTCTGCAGCGGTGAAGGTGGGGCAGAGTTTTCGGCGGCAGGCTCAGAAAGATTGTTTGCTGTAGGGCGATCGGGGTGGGCAGTGGGTTTAGCAGAGGTTCGACCCGATGGTTTGGCAGTGGATGATTGAGCCCCAGATCGAGTTTGCCGCCTGAAAGCCGTTCCACTCTGGGCATGCTCGCGCCCTCGCTTCAAGTCAACGGTGGGCGTATCAGACTGACCTGGGGGAACGGCATTAATCAGCAATCGGTAGGCATTGGTCAGCTGAATAAATTTTTCTTTCGCAAAGATTAGATCGCTCGGATTAGCATCTGGGTGATACTGTCTTGCCAAACGACGATAAGACGATTTAATTTCGTCGTGAGAAGCACCCTTCCTCAAGCCCAGTACGCGATAGCAATCAGCCAATTCCATTGGGAACAACGATACAAAAAAGGCAGAGTTACTTCGATTCTGCCACTGACTGCGGGAAATAGATAGACCTTGATAGTGAAATCCCGCTTTTTATTTCTTTCAAAAAATCGATCGAATCGCTAAAGAAGGTTGATCTTAACCCCTAAACCTACCGCCCCAGGAAGCTTTGAACGATCGGTTTTCCCAAAATCGCAGGTACCAAAATCGCAAATTAGAAGGCAGTTCACCAGGCAATTGGATAATGCCAATGACCTGTGGTTACAAAAGCCCCCCTCAAAGTAGAACTAAGCAGAACGTAATTCTCTTTAAAAACTCAAAGTCCCCCAAAATTGGGGGATTCAGGGGACAATGTAAGACTTCTGAGACGAATCCAACAATCCCTTATCGAACAAGTGCCTGGCTTTCAATCACCTGATCGATCAGCCCGTACTCTTTCGCTTCTTGAGCCGACATAAAATTATCGCGATCGGTATCCCGCTCAATTTGCTCAACGGGTTTGCCTGTGTGATACGCCATCAGCGCATTCAGACGAGTCCGGGTTCGCAGGATTTCTCTAGCTTCGATGTCGATATCAGTTGCCTGCCTGCGCCCCGTGCCGCCGAGAGGCTGGTGAATCATGATGCGAGCGTGGGGCAGGGCGAGCCGTTTGCCTTTGTTGCCTGCAGTCAAGAGAAATGCCCCCATCGAAGCAGCCAGACCAACGCAGATAGTAACGACTTCCGACTTGATGTGCTGCATCGTGTCGTAGATTGCCATGCCTGCGGTGACAGAACCACCGGGCGAGTTGATATAGAGATAAATTGGCTTACTCTGGTCTTCGGAGTCGAGATAGAGCATATAGGCGACGATCGCATTCGCAATGGCATCATCGACTTCTTCAGCTAGGAAGATAATCCGCTCCCGGAACAGCCGTTCGTAAATGCTGATCCACTGCTCGTAGGAGCTTCCGGGGAGGCGATAGGGGACGCTGGGAATTCCAATGGGCATAGGGGATGTGTGGTAGGGGTGTGGATGGGTGAGTGGGTTACACCAGGGCAGCTTGGGGTTGAGCAATTTTATTGCTTTCGGCAACGCGATCGATCAGTCCGTATTCTTTTGCCTCATGAGGCGTCATATAGAAGATGCGATCGGTGTTTTTAGCAAGTTTCTCAACGGGCTGTCCGGTGTTCTTCGAGAGAATGTCTAGAATCAGGGACTGCTTGCCCAGCACTTCTCTGGCAGTGACCTCAATATCGGTTGCCTGTCCTTGAGTTCCGGTGCGAGTGGGCATCAGGGCGATCGAGGCGTGGGGAAGGCTTGCGCGTTTACCCTTGGTTCCCGAAGACAGCAAGAGCGCAGACATTCCGACTGCCTGACCCATACAGATCGTGATAATCTCCGATTTGATGTGCTGCATCGTGTCGTAGATTGCCAGCCCCGCCGTCACCGAAATCATGCCTGCCGTGATCGAAGCCATGCCTGCGGCAAGCGGGTCGCCCAGCGAGTTGATATAGAGGTAGATGGGCTTGTTCTGGTCGTCGGAGTCCAGGTAGAGCAGTGCCGAGACGATCGAATTTGCTAAACCGTCCGTAATCGGCTGATTCAGAAAAATGATCCGCTCCTGGCTCATGCGCGTGTAGATGTTAACCCACTGCCAGTTCGGACTGCCCGGAATGTTATAGGGAACGCGCAAAATAGGATCAACGGACATAGAGCTTTGCCAATAAAGTTTGCCAGTTAGGTCAGAGCAGGGATCGGTTTCGGCAGGTCTTTAACGCTTTCCAGAACTCGATCGAGCAGTCCATATTCCTTCGCTTCTGCTGGAGTCATATAGAACATCCGATCGGTGTCTTTGGCGATCTTTTCTGAAGTCTGACCTGTGTTGTGAGCCAGGATGTCAAGCATCGCGGCTTTGTTCACCAGCACTTCTTTTGCCCGAATTTGAATATCCGTTGCCTGACCCTGTGCGCCTGTACGCGGCTGGTTGAGGACGATCGTGGCGTGAGGCAAGCTAGCGCGGAAGCCCTTTGTTCCGGCAGAGAGAATCATGGCGGCAGTTCCCATCGCCTGACCAATGCAGATGGTGTGAACCGGAGGCTTGATGTAGCTCATCGTGTCGCAGATGGCAAATGCTTCGGTTTCGTAGCCGATCGCGTCTCCGGTGTACCAGGAAGTTCCGGTAGAGTTAATGTAGAAATAGATCGGCTTATCGGGATCGTCAAATTGCAGATAGAGCAACTGAGCAATGATCAGCTTGGTCACGTCGACGCCCATCTGTCGCTTAAAATCATCAGACGACACCAGCGGCAAGCCGAGATAGATAATCCGCTCCTTCAGCAGCAGGGAAGGGAGGTCTGGCGGCGGAGTCCGGTAAAAGGAATCTCCTCCGTAATAAGTCGATTGAACAGCTTTAATCGGTGACATAGCGTGCAGTTGAGCGCGGCTTTATTTCTACCATAGTATCGTGAACCTCTGGGGATCGGTTCAGTCCTGGGGTTGTGGCGAATTAGGGATAACCGATCGTCCCTAGCGACAGACCGATTCACTTAGGGTGAGCTGAACCAGCTTTGCAGGCTGCAATTCTCCATTAAGGGGAGCGAAAACACCCCCATTGCTCACGACATAGAGGTGGTTACGATCGCTTCCTACACCAAACGCAACGGCTGTACTGCCCACGACTCCCTGTGCTGCCTCTGCAATCACACGACGGCTTCCATCACGGCAAAATGCAACCACTGTGTTTGTCGGATGGGTTGCAAGATAAAGGGTGCCATCTGGGGCAAAGGCAAAATCATCAGCGAACGTATCTGATGCAAATAATTCGGGCTGTCCGGCGGCTCCATCTGCCTGAATTGGCACACGCATAATATGTCTGCGATCGGAGTTAGAAACGTAAGCCGCACCGTCAAAAATCTTGATCCCATTCGCGCCGGGAAAGCGGCTATCGGGAGTTTGTGGGCTGAGCGATTCATCTTGCAACCAAACCGTTGCAGTCCGACTTCCAACATCCACACGCCACACGACTCCAACCGTGCTATCTGCCACCAGAAATACTCCGGGCTGAAGTAGCGTCATACCATTGAGAAATTTTGCGTCAGGAATGGTCATCAGCGGCTCCATTGAACCGGCTGCACCGATGCGATAAACCGTTTTCAGGGGCTGTTCTTTTTGCCCTCCCACGGCGTACAGCGTTTCGTCCCTATCCAGGGCTAATCCAACAATCATTCCGTTAGAAATGGCTGCCAAAGTTGAAAGCGTTCCGTTGGGCGATCGTTGAATGATTTCCCCCGTTTCATGCCGAGAGATATACATTGTTCCAGACGAATTGATCACAATGCTCTCTAGAAACGATCCCTCCGGGTAGCTTGCCAGCGTTTGGGCAGGAACAAGCTGCACTGAGGATTGGGCGGACTGGGCGAAACCAGGTCGGAGCAAGAGTGGGGTTGAAGCAATGAGCGTTACGCCAGACAAAACGACTGAAGCCCAGCAAGAAGCCAGAACAGAACTAAATCTCTTGTTTGCGCCTGTCTTGTTTGAACCTGCCCTATTTGCGCCTATCTTGTTTGCGCCTGTAATTAATCCAGCTTTATTGTTTAGTCCGCTGTTGCTCATGAGCCTGCTTTCCTCCTAGTAGAGACTAGTGCAACCTTAGCGAATCTCTCAAAATGTTGATCCTGGAAAATCGGCTAGTTTCTGCCGTTGCTTGCCCATTTGTTAGAAAATTCTCACATAACTTCCTGTAAAAGCAGGCTAGCGATCGACCTAGCAATCCATCCCTCTGAGTTCTCTCTTTGGGGGTAATTGAGGCGATCGAGAAGTCGGTAGAATCCATACAAACCAATTTTTCTACTGCTAGCAAGTTTTATTGACAAATCCTATGCCGATCTCTAAATCTGAAGCCCGACAGCTCCTTGAGCGTCTGATTTTTGCTGATGATCCGCCTGACGAGTGGGTGCAGGATGTGTGGGGCATGAGTCCGACGCTGGGCGATACGGCAGCGAAACTGCTGGAAGTATTTGGGGATTTGGTCGAGATTTGTTCAGAGGATGAGCTGGAGATGATGCTGCAATCCTATTACCAGGATCAGTTAGGTCAGTCGTAGGGTGAGGGAAACCGGCAGTGATTCAAGTTTTATCTGATTGGCAAACGGTGCAAGCGGTAACGGAAAAGCTTCAGCAACGAGGCTTACCAACCCACCTGACACCGCAAAAAAACTGGGATCAGGGTTTGCTAGCTCAGCTTATTGAACCCTTCGATCGCCAGATCAGCATTCTCGATATGGGCTGCGGTGACTGCTGCACATTGAACTTTTTAGCAGCACTGGGGTTCACAAATTTGCACGGAATTGATCTGCACATCAAGGAGCCACAAGTCTCCGATCGCTATCAGCTTTTTGAGGGCGATCTGATGCACACACCTTTTGCAGATGCCGCCTATGATGTTCTGACCAGTATTTCCGTGATTGAACATGGTGTAAATTTAGACGCTTTCTTTGCAGAAGCCGATCGGCTGCTCAAACCCAACGGCATCTTGTTTGTTACCACAGACTACTGGGAAACTAAAATTCCGATTGATTCCGCGATCAAGCCCTTTGGGCTGTCCTGGCAGATTTTTTCAAAAGAGGAGATTCAGGAGGCGATCGATCTCGCCCAACCACACGGACTCAGCCTGATTCAAGAAACTGCCTTCCCTGCCTGTCAAGAGCCACCCGTAAGCTGGTACAACCGGGACTATACATTTATCGCGCTGGCATTTCGTAAACTCACTTAGGTTAAGTCGCTCAGGTTTCGGCAGGTATTCGCCTCGGATTTCTTCTATGGTGAAGAGTAACTTCTCCTGATACGAGGCAACGATTTTGTCAAACTCTCTTACCACCCCTCGATCGGGTGGGTTAGGCTTGGCGGCGATCGCACTGGCAGCTTTTCTTTGGTCAGTGGCGGCAATTGTGGCAAGCAATCTGTTTCGATCGGGGGTGACTCCGGTTCAGCTTGCGACTGCGCGGGCAACGATCGCGGTGATTGGTTTAGCAGTCCTCACCTGGAGAGGGCAAAAACTGAAGTGGGATACGAGATCGATCGGTTTAGGAATCTCACTGGCAATGGTGACGTTTACCTATTATGTGGCGATCGATCGGCTCTCGGTGGCGATCGCGCTGGTGATTCAGTACACGGCTCCGGCGATCGTGGTTTTAACCAGTGCCCTTCGGAAGCAAAAACTGCCCGACCTCACCATGTTGATCGCGGCGGGGATTGCGCTGCTGGGGGTTGCGCTGGTGTCGGGTGTAGGTGCGGGTGAACTCAAGCTCGATACACTGGGGCTGATTGCGGCAGTTCTCAGCGCGATTTTCTTTGCCGGATACACCCTGTTTAGCGAAGCGATGGTGCATGATTACGGGGCGATCGGGGTGATGTTTCGCGGCTTTTTGATCTCCAGCTTGTTCTGGCTAGGCGTTCAGTTCAGCCAGGGCGTTCCAGAGGCAGTCTTTCAGCCCAGCAATCTTCCCGGCATTGTGTTCACGGGCATTGGGGGCACGCTGATTCCGTTTTGTTTGCTTTGCTGGGGCATTCAGCAAGTCTCGGTGGAACGGGGCACGATCGCCGCAACGCTGGAACCCGTAATAGCAGCAATTCTCGCCTGGCTCCTGCTGGGTCAAACGCTCACCGTTCTGCAAATTCTAGGTAGCGGATTGATTCTGGCGGCAGTCACTTCCCTGCAAATTCAGCAGTCTCATCAGCAGTCGTTCGATCGCAATTAACATCATCAGAAGGGGTTAGAGCGGGAGCGATTCGTCATGGTTCTGTCTTTGAGAATTTAAGCCCATCTTTGAGACTTGAAGAAAGATAGTCAGGTTGTCTACCCGGCTTCCTGATTACATGCGGCTCTAGAACCCTAACCCTAATTTGTGATTCCTAATTTGTGATTACAGTTTTTCTAGGAGCCTATCCCCATCCCTTCTTCACGATTCCAGCTCAAACTGATTACAACACTTCCCAGAACCCTTTCCCATTTCCCGCAAAATCCACTCTATCTCTAAGCTGATTACAACGGTTCCTGAGCCGCTCTTCCTGATGTTGCAAGGGTTTCAGGTTGCACCAACCCGGTATGATTACAAAGCCGTCTAGAACCTTGCCCCCAAGCCTGTGATTACAAAAGGCTCTAGAACTACACCCCCAAAATGATTACAAGAATTTCTAGATCCCTGACCCAAACTTTCTAGATCCCTGCCCCTCAACTTTCTAGATCCCCCCCTCTGATCTCAGCGGACACGATCGACAGAATAAGGCGTTGAGTCCTTTTAAGAAGATAGTTTTGTAATCAGGTTGATTACAAATGCGGCGATCTCAAGGCGAACTATAATTTTTGAGTCTGATATAACCGATCCGATCGCAATTAGGATGATTCTGTGATCGGGTTAAATGATCAGGTAAACGATCAGGCAAGCAATCAGGCAAACATTAAAAGCCTGCAAAATTTACGATCGATTGAGACAAGTTGTTGGAGTCACAAGACCGCAGCAGACCATGTTCAAGAGTGGTTGGATAGCGGAGTTGACCCCGGCATTATTGCGCTTAATGTCGAAACGCTGATTGATACTGCCGTCAATGGCTACGCAGAGAGCCTGTTTCCGATCGCCGAGCGACTGAACTGGAACATTACCCGATTTGGACAGAAAACCCGATCGCATCTGCGCGGCTGGTGGGTGAGCGGAGTTGACCCTTTCAACGCCTGGCAGCGCATGGCATGGGGACGCTTCAAACCCGATGCTGCAACGCCTGTGCTCGATCGCACCAAAGGCAAACCCGCAAAATACCTCAGTCCCCGGCTCGGTGCTGGGTCTAGTCGCCTTGTTCTGCTGGATGTACCGCAGTCGATCTGGGATAAGGTTGCTCAACGCTACAACACTCCGATCACCCCTGCGGATCGCCCCTGCGGATTCTGGTGCTGGGTCTGGAAGTGGAATATTCCCGTTATCGTCACCGAAGGGGAAAAGAAGGCAGGTTGCTTGTTGACGCAGGGATATGCAGCGATCGCCCTGCCAGGAATTTTCAGCGGCTATCGCAAAGAAACTCAGCAGCTTATTCCCGAACTGGCTTATTTTGCGACGGTCGATCGATCGATTTATATTTGCTTTGACTACGAAACCAAGCCCAAGATCATTAAAAATATCAACCTGGCAATCACGAAGCTTGGCACACTGCTTGATGCTGCTGGATGCTCGGTTCAGGTGATCACGCTGCCCGGTTCACAAAAAGGCGTGGATGATTTTATCGTCGCGCACGGGCAGCAATCCTTTGAGGATCTCTATAAGGTTGCGCTGCCGCTTCAGTTCTGGCTGGCATCAAGACTTTGGGCACTGACTTATCCTGCGGCGATCGCGCTGAACACTCCTTATGTGAGCGATCTGCCCTATCCTGATTCGGGGTTAGCCTGCATCAAAAGTGCTAAGGGAACAGGCAAGACCACTGCACTCCAGCCGCTCATTCAAAAAGCAGCAAGCACCGGACGCAAAGTGCTGGTGATCAGCCACCGAATTCAGCTCGGACGTGCGATTTGCAAAGATATTGGGATTGATTGGATCGAAGAAATCAAAGGATTGGAGATCCAAAATCTACAAAATTTATCAGGATATGGACTTTGTATTGATTCACTCCATCCAACGTCTCAGGCACGCTTTAACCCACAAAATTGGAAAGGCGCGATCGTCATTCTAGATGAGGTGGAGCAGGTGTTATGGCACGTTCTCAATTCCAGCACTTGCTATCAACATCGAATCAAAATCTTGGAGACGCTGCGAGAGCTGGTGCAGGTTGTGCTAAGCAGCGGAGGATTGATCATTGCTCAGGATGCCGATTTATCGGATGTCAGCATTGACTATTTGAAAGGATTGGTTGATGAATCGATCGATCCCTGGATTGTTATCAATGACTGGAAGCCAGAAACCGGATGGGCGGTCTCGTTTTACGACACCAAAAACCCAGCTCCGCTGCTGTCCCAGGTGAACGAGTTTATCCAGAAGGGCGCAGTTTATATTGCAGTAGATTCCCAAAAGGTCAGCGGCAAATGGAGTTCTAAAAACCTCGAAACCTATTTGCAATCTTGCTACCCGCACAAGCGCATTCTTCGCATTGACTCCGAGAGCGTTGCCGACCCTTTACATCCTGCCTATGAAATTTTGAAGCGGCTGAATCAGGTGATTTCCACCTACGATATTGTGCTGGCAACACCAACGATCGGAACGGGAATTTCGATCGATATTAAAGGGCACTTTCAAGCCGTTTTCGGCATCTTTCAGGGCGTTACATCCGACACAGAATCACGGCAGGCATTAGCACGGGTGCGGGAGCCAGTTCCCCGGTTAGTTTGGGCAGCACGCTTTGGTCCTCGAAAAGTCGGTAACGGCAGTTGCAGCTATCAGGATGTCATTCATTCCACAACAAAAGCGGTAAGGTACAACATTGCACTGCTGAAAGAAGTCGATTTTGATATTGATGTCCAGACTGATCCAATTACATTGCGAAGCTGGGCAAAAATGGCAGCGCGGGTCAACTTATCGCTGTGGAGCTATCGCAACGAGTTTCACAATGGCTTGGTCATGGAAGGACACAAAGTTACCACAATCACTAACGATTCCCTGAACCTGCCACCTGACATTCGATCGCTTGATGCTGAGCAATTTGACACCGAACAACCTGACACCGAACAGCCTGACATCGAACAACTCGATTCCAAACAGCTTAATTCCCAACAAACTGAAAAATCTAAAACTCAATCGATCGAACAAATTATTCAGGAAGACCTCCAAGGCAATGTCCTAAAACTGTCTGGAGCCGAACCGTTACAAGAACAGAATGATGAAGCGATCGCAAAACAGACCATTGCAGAAATCCTTGCACAAATCAAAGCAATTCAGCAGCAGAGCCGCATCAGAGAAGCACAGGCAATCTCCAGCGCAGTCGATTTGACTTTTACAGAATACAATCGCCTCAAAGACCAGCGATCGAAGACGATCGACGAACGCTATGCCCAAACTAAACATGAATTGCAGCAACGCTATCCCATTCCGGTAACGCCAGAGCTAAAAATTAAAGACGACGAGGGATGGTACGCCCAGCTTCGACTGCACTATTACTTGAGTCACGATTTGAGCTATGTGCAGTTGCGCGATCTGAAGGAATTACAGGAACACCTCGATCACGGCAATGGCAAGGTAGCACTCCAGGACGTAAAACTGCTCACAGCCCAGGTTGAAACCCTGCGAGTTTTAGGCATTCTAAATTTCCTTGATCCCGATCGCCGAGTTCGCGCAACCGATGCCGATGTGCAGCAGCTTTACGAACGCGCTAACCAATACCGTCACGACATCAAAACCATTCTCAACCTGACGATTTCAAACAAAATGAAACCGATCGAGGTCATCCAAGCGCTGTTAGGCAAACTGAGGTTGAAATTAACCTGTGTAGGGCGCGATGTGGCACAAGATGGGCGACGAGGAGGGTTGAGAGTTTATCAGTATCGCCAACCTGAGGACGGACGAGACATAATTTTTGCTCAGTGGCAGCACCAAGAGACGATCGCTCAGGCAACTGAAACTACTGAAACCAAAGAAGCAAGCCAGCCTGCTGCAACATCAGCATTGATTTCAATGATTCCGATCGCCGACCCTGATCCACCCTCTGATATAGATCAATTCGATCGATCAAAAGCTGGATCAAACCAGTTACAAGGAAAAACCCAAAAGCAATCCTCGTTGAATTCTTATCGTCATAGAATCAACATTGATATAGCCCTTGATTCCTTATTGCCCGATTCCCTCGCAAGTCATCAGCATCATGAAGTCCTTGCAATTAAATTACTAACGCTCATTAGGTGAAATTCGATCGCAGCTTCTTTAAGCTTTGCTGTATAACCCAAGGCATTGCCACCGGGTTTTGTAGTCTAGTGGTCAGTCAATGAGTACAGGCATTGCTCACTCTAGATATTGCAAAGGGCGAAGGACAGTAAATGTCTCTACTGCACGTTAATCATCGATCGCTCCCAACTCATCCCCAGAACTTTGCGTTTTGTAACAGCAATCATGAACATTTTCTCTGAACTTGTTTAGCTTGCCCGCAACAGAACAATAGCTTCTAAATCAGGGGGAATTGAGGGCGATCGTTTTTCTTAATTGTTTCTTTTAATCCAAGTGCCAGTTCGGATTCTGGCTCTATCTATCGCTTAAAAAATTGTTCAAATTATAAAATCAACCGCCTTTCTTACGGAATTGGAGCAGGGGGGATTGTTACTTAGGATATCAAGCACATTCACTCCCGTTCTCTCGCTCGAAAAGCCGTCAGCCCCCTTACCGTTTTCTGTAAAGCAGATTCCCTTTTAGGGGAATGACTTACCGAGCTCCTGCGATTATGATGATTTGCAAGGTTTACAAAATGTTATAGATCGTCCTCGCAAAAACAGCAGATCCAGAGTAAAGTTTCATTTTTCGTTTAGATCAATTCGTCTAGTAATTGGTATATTTACTATCAATTATTAGTCTATTTTCCTAATCGAAACAAGGCAGTTCAGTAATTGCTTGTCCGCAAACTTCTTGCTGCCCTGGTTTGAAATGCTTTGCTTGGAACATTCTGCTTGAAGCACTGTATCGAAAGCATTTGCCTGAATTGTTTTTTGGCACTCGATCGATTCTAGCTCAATGTTTTCCAGCCTGATATTTTCCAGTCCGATGTTTTCCAGGCAAGATATTTTTCTGAGCAGTGTAAATGTCTTGAAACAAAAAGATTAAAACGATCGATTTTGTTGTTTTGATTTGATCAGGTTCTTTGCTTGATCAAAAAGTACATTTCTCATCTCAGCTTCCAGTTTGGAGGAAAGTTTGTCCTACAAATTTAGATTTAACTTTTCCAACGGTGGGAAATTGAGCGGGCGGGTACAAAACAGCAAACTCTGAGCGTTTTTTCGAGTCGTCGTTCGTCCATTCTCTTTAGCCTCCACTGGTTTTAGTTTTATGTCTCACCTCACCCTAGAGTGGCGCGTTTTAAGCCAGAACCTTTCTCAAACGCTGTCGCCAACTGAAAACACAAAGGAGCCGGGATCAATTCGGATTGGTCGGGATGAAACAAAATGTGATGTTGTTTTGAAACATCCTGATACGGCGATCGAAAGAACAGTTTCTGGACTTCATGCAGAAATCTTTTTTGATCCTCGCTCCAATCAGTTTTGCGTAAGAAATTTAACACGCGATCGTCAGCCCCCCAGTGCCGCCAATCCGGTTTTGGTAGACGGACAGACTGTGATTGGTCAGGAGTTGCCGATTCATTCGGGCAGTCATATTCAGCTGGGCAAGATGCTGCTGCATGTCAAAACGATCGAAGTAGAGCTTGCTCAAGTCAGCGCATCTCCCTCGCGTCCGCCTCAATCACGATATGCCCTGCGATGCAGCAATGTCCGAGAGTCCCACTTTTTCCCGATGGACTACAAAAAGCTGACTTGCGAAGTCTGCGGACGTGCCATCCTCGGTGCAACGCTCATTTTTGAACAAGAATAGTCCCCGTTTCATCGCCCCCTTTTTTGGTGAACCGCAATGGAAATCCAACTAACCTGGAATGATCCTGTTACTTCAGAGCCTCAGCAGCAAATTGCACGCTTGCCGATCGCGATCGGACGAGACCAGCCCTTTTTGCCCGCAATGCTGGACGACCAGCCCGTTTTTCCGCTACTGCTGCTCAACGCAGATCACGAAGTTTCGCGGTATCACGGCTTGCTGTTCGAAGTCGAAGGACAGGTCATCTATGAAGATCGCAGCACCAACGGCTCCAGCGTGAATGGACAGTCTATCTCCCGTGATCGGCTCCGGCTCTATCCGGGCGACAGGCTGCAAATTGGTGCTTATCTGATCACCATCGCGTTTGCTCGCCTTGCTGCTCCGACTCAAGTCATTAATCCACCGCTTGCTGCCCCCCAGTCTACGATTATTATTAATCCGCAGGAAGCTTCCATTCCGGTTCCCCCAGCCCCAGCGCGACTCTCGACCATTATCTTTAATCCAGAAACCGATCGCATTGAATCTCGCGTTGAATCGAACGTGACTCCGTCTCGTCCTACGGTGACGACGCGCAATGTGTTTCCTCCCGCCGACGTGTTTGCCGCCGATCGGGTTTCGATTTCTGCGCTGCACGCCACGGGTTATCCAGTTGAGGAAATTGATTATGCAGCTCTCGGTGGTGGAATGGGATCGTTTGTTTGGGTGGATACGCTGCGAGTTTCAGGCGTGAAGCCCGATCGCATTGCCGTTCTCAGCATTCAGAAAAAACCCTACGGACGCTACGCAACCCTGCTGAATAACTGCCAAATTCCCCGCTATAAGCGAATTCGATCGGGTTCAGATTCTTGCCCAGATAATATCTGGGGTTTCCCTGGATACGCATTGCGTGAGGCATGGCGCGATACCTTCTCCGGTCGAGTAGGTGCAGCACTGGGCTATCTATGGCAGGTGTTTGCAGAACCCGTCGCGGCAGATACCTATACGCCGATCGCGGATAATGTGTTCAAATCAATGGATCGAGAAGCTGAGCGGATTGGCTGGGATCGGATGGTGCGCTATGGCAGTATTCGCAGCATTCGCAAAACCGAAGACGGACGCTATGCGATCGCTTACTCGGCTACCCGACCTCCCGGCGCACCCGACTATCGCTTTTTGTTGGCAAAGTATGTGCATCTTTGCACGGGTTATCCGGCAATCAAACTGCTAGACGATCTGCAAGAATACCGCGAACGCACAGGCGATACAAAATCAGTGGTACATGGCTACGAGCCACACGATCATGTGTTTGAGCAGCTCGAACGTAAAGGCGGGACGCTAGTAATTCGCGGATTTGGTATTGTGGGGTCGCAAATCATGGATCGCATTGCCAAAGCCCGTAAAGTGAATCCGCGCATTGCGGTGGTTCATCTGAGCCGATCGCCGCGTTCGGGCAACAAATTTGGACGGGCAAAGCGCAAAGTCGAAAACCACTGGGAGTTTCAGCCCTTTAACTGGCCCAAAGGAACCTGGGGTGGCGATATGCGATCGATGCTGGAAGCTGCCGACCCCCTTCGTCGACGCGAACTGCTAACGGCCTGGGGCGGAACCACCACTGCCAGTCGTGGACCCTGGCGACGCACGATCAAGCAAGGCTTACAGGAAGGCTGGTACACGATCAAGTTTGGTCAAGTGGATAAGGTCGATCGCAGTCCCGACGGCAAAGTGATGACCTACATCCGCAGCCGCGACTACGACGGCATCGACAAAATCGAAGCAGACTTTGTGATTGACTGTACCGGACTGATCTCCGATCCCAAAGAACACCCCCTGCTGAATGATTTGATCACCCATTACAACTTGGATCTCAATCCGCAAAAACGGCTGAACGTTGCCAACGATTTCGAGATTCAGCAAATGCGGAACGATCGCGCCAAAATGTACGCGGCAGGCGTGATTACCCTTGGTGGACCCTACGCCCCCGTCGATACGTTTCTAGGCTTGCAGTACGCTGCTCATCGCTCGATCGAATCCCTTGCTCGCCACCGCGCTCCCGGAGTTCACTACATCGAAGGCCTTAACTCGATCGTGCAATGGCTCCGATGGCTCGGCAACCAATCCCCTTAATTTCTCTAAATTCCTCCTCCCTCAGGCTTAAACGGGCAGGTTCAGCAACCCAGTTCTCCCAAAATTTCCAGAACAAACAGCAAAGCTTGCCCCCATCCCTACTCCCCTGCTATCTTCTACCTCCCTCCTCCTATGACCCCCACCCTTTACGGACGCTGGCAAACTCGAATCTTCCTCCTTTGCACGATCGGCTTACTCGTCACCTGGATTTTTGCTTCAGGCTGGGCGGGCACTCCGGCAGGCTCAATCTATTACTGGGTGCTGCTCTACGTCGGCATCATTGGCTTAGCCTGGGACGTGCTGTATAACTTTTTGCAGCAATATCTTTGGGATCACGACTGGCCCGGACTGCTTCAGTTTTTCGCGGGCATTGCCGAAGGAATTTTGATTGCAATTCTGTTTCAAGTTGATATTTTGCCCCATCTCGATCGCGCTGCTTTTCACTTCAGACCATTTGTGCTGCACTATGGCGCAGTTTGGCTGGCGGTCTATCTCACCTCCTGGATGGTGATGCGCCTGCTGTTTCCGCGCTGGCGATTTCGCGGTGGTGAATGGATGGGCAAATGGCGGAGAGCTTAGTTTGATGTTGCTTTTAGATGGGTTCGGCAGTCGTGTGTTTGATTGAAATCGTTTTCCCTCTGGTGTTCTCGGCTTCAGATTGTTTCACTGCTTAATGTGCTTGCTAGTGGTTTGCGATCGTCTCTGAAAAATCTTTTCCTCCTGGTTTGCGATCGCATTCCTTGATTCAACCAATATAAGTTCATTGTTTTGTGCTTCAGTCATTTACGGCTTGTCAATTAGCTGTTCATCTACCCATTAAGCCGATCGTTTTTACTCTTTCGTGCAGTCTATTTCGCTTAATGTATTTTCTCTTAACAGATTCTTGCTTAATTTCCTGTACATCGCTTCATTGGCAAAATGATCTAAACAGGTGAAAGAAAATGACAGACTATAACGAAGCTATTAATGGGGATTTGTCTAGTAATTCGGCAGTACCAACGAATATCGCTCTGTCTCCCGGCTCTAACGTGATTACCGGAACCACAATAGGCGGGGGCAATCCGCCAGGCGATCGAGATTTCTTTACGTTTGTGGTTCCTGCTGGCTCTACGGTCACTGCGATTGGTTTACAGAGCTATAGCGGAGCAAGCAACTCCTACTTTGCTCTAACTCCGGGTAGCGCGTTCCCTTCACTCACAGACGCGAGTACTTTTTCGGTGAGCAAGTTAATTGATACCGATGAGATAGGGCAAGACTTGCTTGAGCCATCGGTAGGAGTGGCGGCTGGTCCTGCTGGAACAGGTCAGCTTGGTCCGGGCACTTACTCAGTGTGGTATCAGGAAACTGGAGCAAACACAGCCTATGCGTTCAACGTCGTGCTGGATACTCCTCCTCCGGGTCAAATTCAGTTTGGTTCAAATACGATTCAAGTGAATGAAGCAGACGGAACGGCTAGCATTACTCTGACTCGCACAGGCGGCAGCAGTGGCGCAGTGAGTGTTCAGCTCAACTCAACTGGTGGCACTGCCCAAAACTTGCTTGACTATAATCTTGCAGCTCCGCTAACGGTTAACTTTGCTAACGGAGAAACTCAACAAGTTGTCAGCGTGCCCATTGTTAATGACATCCTGGTGGAAGGCAACGAAACTGCTCTCTTCACGCTAACCAACCCAACCGGAGGAGCGACTTTAGGTGCAACAACCCAAACCACCCTGACCGTTGTTGATAATGAAAAAATCCTTATGGGTACAGATGCCCCTGACATTCTTGTTGGAGGATTAGAAAATGACTACATCTTCGGAAAAAGAGGGCGCGATCGGCTCACAGGTGGCGGAGGCAATGATCAACTCACGGGTGGGAGCGGTAAAGACCGATTCATATTTGATATCAACAGTCCGTTTAATGCAGTGACAATGGGTGTTGATGTGATTACAGATTTTAGGCGCGGTAAAGATAAAATTGTTCTCGATCGCACGACCTTTACTCAACTGGACAGAAGAATTTCTTTTGCTACCGTCAGAAACGAAACCAGGGCACAGAACAGCAACGCCCTGATCACCTACGTTCGCTCGTCCGGTAATCTCTACTACAACGAAAATCGATCGGCAGCAGGCTTTGGGACAGGCGGTTTATTTGCCACGCTCAGCAATTTCTCATCGCCCGATGCGGCTCTGTCTCGCTCTGATTTTGGTGTTTCATCCTAGTTCATCTGCGCTCTACCTGGAGTTTGGAGTATGAGATCACGTCTGGTTCGTCTGGTTCTGTGCTTCCTGCTGGGGCTAATCGTCGCAAGCTGTAGCGGCAATCAGTCGGTGCTGTCTGAAGAAATTACGATCGGCATGGTCAGCTATGGCGAAATCGCAACTTCGACCGCAAAGTACGAGCGGTTTCAGGAATATCTGGCAGAACGTACCAAAGCAGTTATCCAGCTTGAACCTGCCTATAACGAACTCCAGGCGATCGATCAGGTAACAGGTCAACGATGGGATGTGGTTTTTGCCCCACCCGGTCTGGCAGCGATCGCGATTCGAGAACAGCAGTATAAACCCCTGTTTCCGCTCGAAGGCTTGAGCAACACGCAGCGCTCGTTTTTGATTGTGCGCGCAGATAGCCCGATGCAAGCGATCGCTGACATCTCCCAAAAAACCGTCGCCCTTGGACAACCTGGCTCTGCCGCAGGCTACTATCTGCCCCTGTATGATCTATATGGGCTGACCCTTGCCGGAGTTAAGTTTGCCCCAACGCCCAAAGATGCCCTAACCTGGCTCAACGATCAATCCGTTGATGTCGTTGCCCTCTCTGAAAAAGACTTCGAGCAATATCACCGAGAATTCCCCACCACCCCCTTCCGCGTCCTGCACAAAAGCCGCTGGATTCCTCCCGGAGTCGTGCTGATTAACCCCAGCCTTGATCCTGCCCTTCAGCAGCAGATTCAGCAGGCAATGCTCGAAGCTCCTTCCGATATTGTTTCTGATGCGGGCTACTTATCGATCGGCAAACTTCCTAACTATGACCAGTTCATTCAGCTCGTTGCCAAAATTCGCCCCCTCGAAGACGACATCAAACAAACCCCCATCACCCTAATCAACCGCCTTTAACCCAGCCCCTACCCCTCCCATGCTCAAAAAACTCAACCCCCGCCAAAAATTTACTGCCCTCCTCCTCGTCATCCTCCTGGGCGGACTGGTGCTCAGCGGCATGGCACTCTCGGCAGTGCTGCGACAAAACGCCCGTCGCGATATCACTTCAACTGCGCTGATTTTGCTGGAAACGATGTCCTCCGTTCGGGACTACACTACCAATCAAATCAACCCAGAGCTGATTCAACAGCTAGACGAAAAATTCCTGCCGCAAACCATACCGGCCTACTCGGCGCGAGAAGTGTTTGAACTGCTGCGAAAAAATCCGGAATACCGCGATTTCTTTTACAAAGAAGCGACGCTAAATCCCACTAATCTGCGCGACAAGGCAGATACTTTTGAAGCCAAGCTGGTCGAACAGTTTAGAGCTAACGACAAGCTAAAAGAGCTGAGCGGCTTTCGAGCGACTGCAAGTGGAGAAACATTTTATATTGCGCGTCCCCTCGTGATTGGTAAGGCAAGCTGTCTTCAGTGCCATAGCACCCCTGAAGCTGCTCCCCCAACAGTGATCGAACGCTATGGCTCGGGCAATGGCTTTGGCTGGCATCTCAACGAAATTGTAGGCGCGAAAATGATTTCGGTTCCTGCAGATACGGTAATTCATAAAGCCAATCAATCTTCACTGCTGATTCTTGCGATCGTGTTTGCTACGTTCATTGGCATTATTCTTTTGATCAACCTATTGCTCAATCGCTATGTCATTCGTCCGCTCAAACACATTACCCGACTTGCCGAAGAAGTGAGCACCGGACAGACAGGCGTTGAGTTCAAGCAACTGTCTGACGACGAGATCGGCAGCTTAACTCGCGCATTTCGTCGGATGCAGCTGAGTCTGGAAATGGCACTGCGACGGCTCAATCGGGCTGATAAGGGCAGAGAAATTGGCAAGGATATGAGTCAGGAAATCAGTTCTAATTCCAATTCCTGATCTGGGGGACGAATCGAAGCGGCGATCGCGATCAAACCTGGGTTTATCCTGACCGCACGATTCATTTGCGCCTAGATTCTGCTTTGCATCGATTTTTCACTGATCCTCTCGTCTACCTGCGGAATGCCAGATACTTACATCCTGGTTTCGGGAATACTTGACCCGTATCGATGATGAGTTTTGGGGTTGATGAGTTTTGAGCTGTCATTGCCCCGAAACCTCTTCGGAATACTTGGATGTTAATTTTGTAAACCGAATGAGTGTAGTTTAGCGATGGCTGAAAGCAGCAAGGCGATCGATTCTCTCTGTTTTTGTACGTCTGCCTTCGGTGAGAAATATAATCTGATGGCAAAACTTTTGGCACAGGATTTGAAGCAGTTTGCTCCAGATGCTTCCTTTGTGATTTATACAGATAGACCTCATTGGTTTGAAGGCAATTCTAATGTTTGTGCAGTGAAACATTCATGCCGGGGCGTACTGCCTTATCACGAAAGAAGATTTGCGATCTGGCACGCGCTCTCGATCGCTTCCACAGTCATATATTTAGATGCAGACGTAAGAATTTGTGCCCCCGTGCCTAAAACCCTGAGTTTTCTTCCCGGCTTAACCGCACGCAGCTGTGGAAGTTTTCAGAAACACATTCAGGAACAGTTTAATAAATATCCTAACTCGTCTAAGCTTCACTATAAAAAATCTGTAATTGAAAGAATGGCGCGTCGAGTCGGTGTTGATATCGATCGCCCGGATTTGAAGTTCATTAATGAATTCTTGTTTACCGTGAATGCCTGCGAGGAGCGTGAACTTGAATTTTTGAAGATTTGGGGCGAACTAGCAATCTACGCTGATACTTTAGGAATGCATCAGCATCCAACTTACGCGATGGCTTTAGCAGCAATTAAAAGCGGATTTCCAATTCATCATAGCGAGATGAAAGGCTTAGATTTCTTTGATGACAGAATCGAAAAAGTGAGAATTAGAGAAGGTCAATCGACCCCAGAAGCAAAAGCACAATATTTTCATCAGCAAAGCAGCATTGAACAAGGAAATCACAATCTTCTTCAACGTTCAGCAAAGCGAGTTGCAATGCAATCTGCATTTTTATATCACCGCACTCGCGTTCAGCTATTCGCTAGAATGCGACCGTCTTCTCTGATCAACTACCCTGCTTTTAACCCAAACCCCTAGCATCTAGAATAAGCGACGCTTAAATTCCTGGGCTTCCTGAGGGTCGGGAATTTCTTGTGCCAGTGTTTCCACAAATTGATGCTGAGAGCTGTAGCTGCCCTGCTCCAGTGCCTCCTCAACGACAAATCCGGCGATCGGTCCAATGTAATAGGCCAGAGCTTCCCGGCAGCGCACCAGAAAATCTGCGGTCAGTCCTGATTGGGGAGCAGCAATCCGAGTCAGAGGAGCCTCAGGTGGCAGAGGATTACCCTGCGGTTGAACTGTTGTTGGCAACACGGGCGGTGGGGCTTTCGGGGGAATGATCTCCGGTTTTGGTTTCTGGAATGAGGTTGCAGGAGGTTTGACGATCGTGGCATTTGGATCGACAGGGGCTTCTGCTTTTTGATTGGTTGCCTGATTGGCTTTTTGATTGGTTGCCTGATTAACTGCCTGATTCGCCACCGGGCTAGGCAAGGGATGGGCAGCACCATTCGTAGACTGAGCCACGATTGTGGCATTGTCGTCTTGAAAGGGCAAAGTTGTATCCCCAGCATTGAGCAAAGCTGCTGGATTTTTAGCCTGAACCATTGACTGACCGTGACAGGGCAACAGCTCTGGAAACAGCACCCCCATGACTTCAATCGCAGTTTGATACCGTTGCTTGGGCATGGGCTGAAGCATTCGATCGAGGACTTCTCCCAGCCGATCGCTCACCTGAACGTGCAATTCCTTGGAGGTTGCGCTAAGTGCCGATCGCCAGCTTAGCGGATTGCCATAGGGCTGAAAGAGTTCCTGGGGATCGCGGGCTGTGAGCAAACAGAGCAGCGTCACTGCCAGCGAATACAAATCTGAGGCAGGAAAGACCTGTCGCCCTGCAACCTGTTCGGGTGGAGCAAATCCCAGCGTACCGAAGACGATCGAGTTTTGCATCGGCATCCCAGTGGTAACTTGCTTGACTGCCCCAAAATCAATCAGAAAGATGCGGTTATTTTGGTCGCGCATGATGTTGCTTGGCTTAATATCTCGATGAATCACATCATGCTCATGGATAAACTGAAGCACGGGCAAAATTTGCCGTAAGACTTCCAGCACTTCTGCCTCGGACAATGGGCCCTTCTGGTTAATTTCTTTAGTCAAGTCTTGCCCATCGATGCGCTCCTGAACTAGATAAAAATACTCTTCTGAATAGCTGGACGCTGTTTGGTGAAACTTCATCCCCATAAATTCAGGGGTCGTCAGCTCAAAGTAGGCATACAGCGACGGAATTTGATGATGCTCATCGCCCAGGGTTTCCAGGGTTTCGGCTTCTCGGCGAAAGGCGCGTTTGACGGCTTCGAGTTGGCTGGGAGTTAGTTCGCCTGTGGGTTGAAGCTGCTTGACAATGCACTGCCGCCGCTTTGCCGATCGCAGATCAAGTGCCAGAAAAGTCAGGCCAAAGGCTCCCCGTCCCAGTCGCTTCAGGGGCAGATAGCGATTGTCCAGAATCAAGGGCATCGTACAGGCTGCACAATACCGCTGCTGCACCGCCTTGAATGTGACACTGTTGTCGAGCGCAGAGAAGGAGTTGACCGGATCTGGACAACTGGGACGAGTACAGTAGATGTCCATGCAAAGCCTCTTCGATCAGTGCTGTCAAGCCGTAGCTTTACCTTCTAATATCTTCGTCCGAATTCCCGATTCTGGGGCAGGCTTTTTGCGAAATTTTAAGCAACTTGACCCTAATTCGTTTCTCTGTACTTTTTCTGCTCCTTCTGTGCAGCGTTAGCAAAGTGGATGAAATGAGCAATACAAAATGATTGTTTCTTAGAAGCAAACTGCTTTCTAAGGATGTCTTTTGAAACCTCACACAGTCTTTTGCACAGTCTTTTTCATGGTTTCTTGCACGGTTCCTCGCCTGACTAAACTACGGAATTAGTTGCGGAATTGATTGAGGAATTAGTTACGGAATCGATCGCCCTTCCCAAATTGTCCATCAATCAAGAAAACGGGTCTGGAGACTTGAACTGGCGAAAGTTTGGGGAACTATTAAGATCTCGAACAAATGCTCTAGCCTCTAAGTTCCGGGGAAAAACCTTGCTCACTCTGGGTTCCAAAGTCCCTCACGGTTGGGGATAACGGGAAATAGCGGGGGCAGCGTCGGAGATTAGTGATAATTCAGATATTCCCCGGAAGAAAATTGACTAATCATTAAATTAGGAAACTACAATACGAAAGAAAACAATCACGGATGAAAATGGAAATTCGGGAATCAATCCTTTAACCAATCTAAAAACTTAAAACTAATCGGCAAGCTTCTAATATTGATTGGCAAATTTATTAGCACAGAGTCCTAATCTGGGTTAGGTAATGAATAAATAATATTCTGGTTATTCTGCTTTCATTGGCAGCAGACGGATTGAGGATAACCATTTCAAAACGATCGCGCTTATCCTAAACCCTCATTTGAACCCCGCTTCAGTCGATCGCCTCAACTTCTCAAGTCAGGTCTACCCCACCTGCCGCGAAGATTTGCGCGATCGATTGCTCATTGCCTTCCCGATCGTCACATTCATTTGTGCCCCCAGCAGCACAATGAGCGAACTCCAGTTCAGCCAGAGCAGCAGCACAATCCCCGCGCTCAGGGTTCCGTAGGTGAAGTTGAAATTGGCAAAGTGGCGAACGTAGAGATTAAACGTCTGCGACATTAATGCCCAGAGGAAAGCAGCAATCATCGCTCCGGGTAATAGCGGCGTGCCGGGTAGCCAGCGGCTCGGTCCCTGACGATACAAAATGCTAAAGGCGATCGTCACAATTCCCAACGCTACCAGCCAGCGCATCCAGCTGCCAATCAGTGTGCTAAACGCCTCCACTACCGCCGATGTATTGTATCGCTCCAGTCCCAACCGCAGCAGCCAATCGCTGATCATCACCAGATAGGACGCGCTCATTGTAAAAGCAAGCATAACGACGGTCAGGATGAGGGCGACTACCTTTGCTTGCCAAAACGATCGCTTCACGGCAGGCGGCGTTTGATAAATTTGATCCATTGCGTTCATTGCCGCGCTAACCGCCCCTGATGCAATCCATAGGGCAATAATGATACTGATTGAAATGACGACTCGACCCTGCGGTAGCCGAGTTTGGTTAATAAACCCCTGAACCAGAAAGATGACTTCGGGCGGCGCAACGGGCAGGAGCTGACGCGCCACAAAATCGACCCGATCTTGAGGAATTTTCAGCGAACCGATCGCCGCCAAGATGCCGAGCAGCATGGGAAACAGTGCCAACAGATTGTTGTACGCCATCTCTGCCGACAGTCCAAACAGCCGTCGATCGCCAACTTCTTGAAGCACCTGACGCAGATTGCGAAAATTAATATGCAGAAAGAATCGAACAAAGCGCGAAGAGAGCATGGGTTGTGAAATTACGAGTGGCGGATGGGAGTCTCCAGCAAAATTATCCCCAATTGCAGGCGATCTGTGGGTAGGGATGCCGTACGCTAAACTGACTTAGATTAATCTTTCCTCAAAATCTTCTGATTGAATCCGCTGCTATGTCGAGCGTTATGTCGAGTGCTGAAATTCAAGGGTTGCAAACCGCAGGAAAATTACTGAGCGGAGCTCTAAGCCTGAATTCTGAGACATACCGTAGCGTCAGTCAGTTTATAGACGCACTCGCTTTGCCGCTGTCTTTGTCCAGCGAATTCTGGATTGCCCTGCTCACCGTTCTCCTAGCGGGTCTGTCGTTGTCACTGGGGCAGGCGATCGTTCTGTTTGTGAATCGGGTGCAGCCTGCCCGCTTTGTGTTTAGTTTGCTGCTGAATGCCATTCTGTTTACGTTTGGCTTTTTGTTTCTGGTGGCAAGTACCTGGCTGATTTGCTGGGTCTCCTGGGCAGTGAGCTTCCCGCTCCTGACCCTGATTAAAGTGCTGGGACTCAGCTACGCGCCGCTGCTATTTAGCTTCCTGGGCGCGCTGCCCTATCTAGGGGTTCCAATTCTCACGGTGCTGTCAGTGTGGCGATTGCTGTCTGCGGTGGTAGGCTTCTCGGCAGTGGCAGGCGTGACGGCAGGAACCGGGTTTGGCTATGTTGCGATCGGGTGGATTGTGCTTCAGCTCCTAGAAGGAACGATCGGACAGCCCATTGCCCGATTAGGAAAGCTGCTCGCCGAGCGGGTGGCAGGTGTACCGCTGCGACTGAGGCAGGCAGAGCTAATAGAATTGGTGCGGTCGAGCTTTTCCCAGGCAGCCTCCCCGATAATCCCGGCAGCTCGAACACCACAGGCAAATCAGGAGCAGCCAATTCAGCAGGGCGTTACCAGGCTACGTGGCAATCGAGTAGAACCCGATCGGGTTCGATCGCTGGCAGAGGCGGCTCAAGCATCGGCAATCGTGGCTTCCCAGTCTCTTAAAGGGAATGTGCCAGCACGGGAACCGTTCTCGATCGAAGAACCGATGGCGGTAAATGCGATCGGCTCGAGTGAGCCGCAATCTTCTGCACAAAGTTCATTTCAGCAAATTAAGCTGCTGTCGCTGCTGGCAATGGCGATTTTGTTTGTCGTCATTGCGATCCTGCTGCGTCCGGTCAAAGAAGCCCTGTTTGGCTGGTATAACACGCTGCCCAGTTTGCTGATTTTTCTGGTCGACCTGCTCTGGATTGGCGTAGTGGCGATCGTCTTTGCTGGAATCCTGGCTCCTCTGGAAACGCTGGGCTGGTGGGCTGGCTGGTATGGCGATGATTTAGACACGAGTTCTGGCAATACCGCACTGCGAGAACCGGAAACAGCGGACACGGCTTCAGCCGCCCCAAACGTTTCGCGCTACATCGTTTATCTGGATGGCATCGGGCAATCGGGCGACGAATACACGCCGGACGTGATGGACTTTCTAGATGCCCTGGAATCTGCCCTGCCCAGGGACGTGATGCTAGTGCGGGGGCTGATGATGTACTCGGTATTGAACAAGCCGCTGAACGAAGACCGTCCCCTCGCGTTTCTCTGGCAGTTGGCGGATAAGGTGCGGTTCAGCAATCCGACTGCGCTGCTGGGAATTTTGCTTAACCTCCGCAATGTACTCATCGTCGCGGTTTCCGCCGACAAACGCTATGGACCGATCTACAACCAGGGCATTGCTCAAGTGCTGTTTAACGGCTTACAGGAGCGAGGCTATGTCGTCGGAAGCGGGGTTCCGATTACGCTGATCGGCTATAGCGGCGGCGGGGAAATGTCGATTGCAGCCGCTCCGTATCTGACCAGAGCCACGAGCGCACCGATCGATGTCATTTCCCTTGGCGGCGTAATGAGCGCGAACAATAATATCCTCGTCCTTGAACACCTTTACCATTTGGTGGGGGATAAGGATTTTGTCGAGCGAATTGGTCCTGTCATGTTTCCCGGTCGCTGGAAGCTATTTTTCTTGTCCTACTGGAATCGGGCAAAGCGGCAGGGCAAAATCAGCATGATCTCGATGGGGGCAATGGCGCATCAAATTCCGGGCGGAATGATGGACCCGGAGGCTTTACTTCCCGATGGGCAAACCTGCCTTCAGCAAACGATCGCATCGATTCTCAAAATCCTGCGCGGTGAATTCATTCCGGCGATCGAGCGAGTTCCACATCAGCTCAGCAATTATCAACGATACAAACGCGCCCCCTTTAATTCGCCCGACTATTACCCGATTGAGCAATCCCTCGATCTCGATCGCTATCAGCCGATCGGCAACTGGATGGGACGGCTCATCCTCCCTCAGCATTCCGAACGGCAGCAGGTGCGCGGCGTCTGGTTCGAGGTTTATCACACGCCCCCAGAGTATGAATCGCTCATTGGACAACGGGTAAAACTGCGCTGGTCAACCGATCCCGAAGTCCAGCAGTTCGTCAAACGAGTCACCCGCGACGTTCACTTCAGTCCCAACGCCGAGTTCAGCAGCGAATATGGCGGACTCGTCCACCCCGAACGCCTCAACCACTGGCAGCAAGTCGATCCCCTCGAATCGATCCCAGGCTCGCATCCAGCCGATGATGTTATCGTCCTCCTCAACGACCCCGTCCAAATCGACCCCGTCCAAATTAGCCCTCCCAACCCCGCATCCCCGCATCCCCTCCCCTCTACATCCACCTCCACCCTCTATATCCGCACCCAACCCGTCCAGATTACAGGTCGCTTCTACGCACTCGTCCAATTTATCCAGCCCATTGCCGGAACCGATTGCTTCCAGGTTGTTCACTTTAACCGCGCCTCACGCCAATTTGACGGTGGAACCGAAATTGTCAGAATGCCGCCTGTAATCGCTGATCAAAACGGCTGCTTTCCTTCCACGACTCAAGGCATCGAACAGTCTTACCTGAACGAAACCGGCTGGTATATCTACGGGGCACAGAACAAGACCGGAATGTTTGTCGTGCAGTCGATCGCCCCTCGATCGCTGTTGCGGCTCCAGCCCGATCGCGTTTTATTTGGACGAAATCGCGCCTATCGCTATATCCACCGCGAAGCCTGGGCAGATGTCAAGGCACAGAAAGGCAAAATTAGCTCTGTGCTGCTTGAGGCGTCCGAGGAAGTTAAAGACGGAACAATTCAGGATGCGGTGAATACCTGGAAAGCAGGCGATCGAGCACTCGTGCTGCACAGCTATGGCGGCATCGGTGGCAAAAAGCGAGAGCCAGCGGCAGCAACACCGATCTTCTTCGGGCACTTTGCCTATGGCGTCGCAGAAGTGGTTCGTGATCCCTTAGCTGACGAGCTGCGGTTTGACATTCGCTATCATCAGGTCTACACCCACAACACCGACGGACTGATTGCCGGAACGCTGCACTGGTCAAGATATCTAGGCGATCGTCAGTTTGGCTGGGTGGGGGTGCGTCCGGTCTGCGATATTTTGATCAAGCTGGAGGCATTTACGGGCTATTTTGACTACAACGGCACAAAGCCTTCCCCGCTCGATACTATGCTGCGCCAACTCCAGGTGATGACCGCTCGCTATCGCATCGGCGACGGCACAGGCGGAACCTATGTTGGCCCTGCCAACAACTGCTCCCAAGATTCTAATCAAGCGTTGTTTGCCAGTATTCGCGCCATTCAGCACGTCGTACGGACCAATCCAGACATTATCAAGGCATGGATCGAGACTCACCCCGCACAAGCCGATCGCTACGACCAGCTCATCCGACTCGGCAAAGCACTCCAGCGACAATTGCAGCCCTTAGGCGATGCGCGATCGGACTGGAAACGCGGCGAATACAACCTCGGCTGCACCCTGGAAGATAGCCCCCTCCGTAACCTCTGGATGGGTTTAACGAGCTGGCGTACCCTGCTGCCCCGGCTGGCAAACGATGCAGTCGTCCGGGTTTTCCTGCGCGAAGGAGCCTCGGTCTGGGTACTGCGAACCAATCAAATCGGCGGCAACGATCCTGACATTGAGCCGATCGCCCCCATGACCCTTTAACTTCAAACAGACAATTGAAAGATATTGAGGTTTGCCCAAACTGCTCACAGCCCTTCAACTCTGGAGAAAATTAGCTTCTTCTAAGTTTCAAAGTCCCCCCTCGCTCTTTTAGAGCGGCAAGTTAAAAGTTAAGGAATTTAGGGGGCAATGTAGGAGAACTGCCACTCCTCAAATAACCTCCCAAATCTCACGACCACTATTCCTGATAACGCTTTAACAGCTCCGGCACATAATCAAATCCATCCACCCCAATCACCCCCACGATCGATCGCCGCTCTTGCTCCAGCAGGTTGTGAAACTCGGTTTTCCCAAGCTGTCCGCGAATCACAATCAGCAGTCCGGCAGTTTGTCGCCAGCTTGTCGAGCCAATTTGCTCGAGCAGATACATCCCCAGTGAACCCGTGAGAATCGCTTTGCTAAAGTTTTGCAGGCGATAGTGTGCCTCTGCCAGGTACGCCAGATTAATGCCCTGCAAATAAACATCGCCCGTGAACTGGGCGGCGGAAATTCCCTTTTCCAGGTCTTCCAGGGCTGCCTGCGGCTGGTCTGCCAATACCTGAGCAATGCCTAAACTGCTGTAGCACAACGCCTGGCTCTGCCGATCGCCTAACCGCTCTGTAAGCTGAAGTCCTTGCTGGAGCCGCTCGATCGCCATTTCGTAAACCTCTGGCTCAACGTATTCCTGCTGTCTTGCCTGAAACACTTCGCTAAAGCCCAAATTTGCCAGAGCATTTGCTTCTCCTGATCGATCGCCCGCCTGACGGCTCAGGATTACGGCACGCTGGCTGTAGTTGATTGCCTCGTTGAAGTTTGCCTGCGCGACATAGGTGCGACTGAGATGATTCAGATTGGCAATTTCGCAGATCGTATCGTTTGCAGTTCGCGCAATCTCTAACGCCTGCTGATGAAACTCGATCGCCCGATCGACCTGCCCCATTGCCCTTGCAGAAGATCCTAACAGCGTTAAAATTCGGGCTTTTTCCTGGGTTCCTTCTGCCTGCCGCAGCGGTTCATCCAGATAGCTGAGGGCATCCCGCAGATATTCACCTGTAAAGGACGCAAAAATGCCGCCATAGAGCGGAAAGTAAGACTGCTGAGCAAACGTTCGCAAAATTTGCAGCGTGATTTGAAAAGATGCCTGCATCAGGCGGTGATGTCCGGCAAATGAAGCGCGACTCCAGCCATCCCCAAGCTGTGACCAAATCAGGGAAAATCCGAGGAATGTGGCGATCGAGAGCTTTGCCCCCACCTTTGAGTTATAGACCAGCTTATCAAACCAGTTCACTAGCCCTTGCTGAAGGCAGCGCAAAATCACGACCAGCTCTACAAAATCCGCCAGCGTTGTCGGCTGGGACTCTGCCCATTCGATCGGGGCTTGACTCATTGCCAGCGCATTAAACAAACTCGCCGGATGCGATCGATTCACCTGCTTTGCCCACACCCTCCAGGGTCCGCGCTGCCCCGGAACGCCCTCAAACCCAATCTGTCCCTGGCTCTGGTCATAGATCCAGCTCACCAGATGATTTTCTAACCGCTGCCAAGATTCCAGCCCCTGAATCAAGCCCTGCCCAAGCTGCTGCAAATCCTCGGTGTCAGGTGACTGCCGGAGCCGTTTGCCAAGCTGCTGCCACTGCGAGAGACTTAAGGGCTGCGATCGGTTCGGATCAGTGACGCGAATTAGCTCCCGCAACGCATCTTCAGTTTCTGCGCCACTTGCCATTACGATTTGCTGAACGGCACTTTCCAGGGCAGCATTTACCTGATTCTGCACCTGCCAGCGTTCCCACTCGCTGCGAATCGTCTGGAGTGCCCGCAGAATTCGCCCCGCCTTTGCCTGCTTTAGCTCATTGCCGGAGGCTGCCTGCTGCTCGGTTGCCGTGATTCGATCGCTCAAGCATCGCTCAAACAGTTCGCCTGTGCCTGCCTCGATGCCCTCGGCCAGCATTTGCAGAACTTGCTCTTTCGAGCGAATGTTGCCCTTGAGGGTCATCTGCACGATTTGCTCAATCAGAGCAGTATAGCGATCGCTGAGGGAAACATCGGACATAAGAGATTATCAAATGAAGGATTCATTAGGCGACGAGAGGCATCGCCGTGCCTTCATCATAATAATTTTTCTCCTTGCTCTTTTTCCGCTGAGCTTCCAGCCAAGTTTTCCGTAGAACGAGAGTTAATCCACAGTCCTTCTTGTGGGATGGACATCTTGCTCGTCTAGTTTGGTAGAGAACACCCAGCAAAAATTCGATCTGCAATCCTTAGTTTGCAGTTACCATCAACTTTTTGAGCAGCTTCAGCCCTCGCTTAACCCGGCGAGATACCGTCACTGCACTAATCCCCAGCCGTTCTGCCGTTTCTTTCTGGGTCAGGTCGTATAGAAACACAAATTCCAGGACTTCGCGGGTGCGGTTCTCAAGCTGATGCAGTGCTTGCTGAAGCCGAATCTGGTCTTCCTGCGCGAGCTGAAAACTCTGGTATTGTGCATCAGGAACCAGATCGCCCAGAGAAGTTGAACCTTCCTCTTCGTCGCGCATCGGGGCATCGAGGCTAAGCGGCGCACGATTGCGATAAGCCAGCTTGATTTCCTGCCATTCGGTTAGGGGAATTTGCAGTGCGTCTGCGAGTTCGGCATCGGTTGGTTGGCGGTTCAGCTCGGTTTGCAATTGGCGAGTAATGTTAGCAGCCTGGTGCTGCAATGCCTGCCAGCGACGCGGAATTCGCACGGGTGAGCCTTTATCACGCAGGTAGTGCTGAATTTCACCGCGAATGTAGGGAATGGCGAATGAGCTAAAGGCGTGACCCTTTGACATATCAAACCGCTCAATCGCTCGAATTAAGCCCAGGCTTCCCACCTGAAGCAGATCTTCGTAGCTCTCAGTGCATTGATTAACCCAGTGGTGAGCTTCTTTTCTGACTAAGCCAAAGTTTAACTGAACCAATCGATTGCGGAGTGCAGCAGAGGGCGATTTTTGATATTCCCGCAGCAGTTGCAGACTCTCACTTTTAAGTTCGGTAGCGACAGGAGTTTGCATGACGAGTTTCAGGGTAGATGAGGCAGACAACTGAATCAACTCACAACACCCGCCAAAATGCACGCTCAGGAGCGGCAGCAAGCAGATCTTTGGAGTACAGAGATAGAAGCCGTCTCTTAAATAATCACGTTAGACATCGCACCCTTTTTAACCCGAGTCATCAGCCAATTAAAGCAGGAACACACATTTTAGATGGGGCAATTGTTCAAACCGAGACCGACTTCCATACCTGCATTCCACAAGGTATTCGGTTGGACAAAGTAATCACAACGGCAATTTCACGGAACATCTGGAAGCCTGAATTTGCAGTCTCCCTTCACAAGTCTCTAAGTCAATTTACCAGCAGCACTTGCACAGGCACAATTTTTAAGCGGAAATATTTTGAAGTTCGCGTTACGTAGAAAACCTCATTTTTAAATGAATATTGCGAATTCTACAGATAAACAACCCGGAAAAACTTAAGGAGAAATAGAAGATCTCTGCTTATTTGTGAAAAGGTCTTGAAGATTGGCAGAATTAATTAGTCGAGCATGGTAGTAAAAACATGTGTGTTATGGATTGCGTGCAAATTCTCTAATCAATTCATCGATTGCATCAGTTTGATCGGTTCGCTTTAGAGGTGCTTGACCAGTAGCAAGTGTTCTACATCACCCTTCAATTTCTTGCTATGCAAAATTTTAAGAGCAAGGTGTCTTGAAACAAAAAATCAGGGCATATCGTTAACATACGCCCTGAGCCAGTCTATTTTGAGCAAACTCTTTGCTGAATTAAGCTTGAGCAGGCTCAACTCTGCCGTAGAACAGTCCCCGAATTTTCACGTCAACGGGTTCTTTGCCGCCCATATCTGTATCAGAGGGCTGAACACTCTCAAAGGTTCCTGCGATCTCGCCTGTCGCGCTGTTCACTTTTGCGATTTGCAGCGAGATTTTGCCCTGTCCGGTCTTGAAAGACTTCATATTCTCCCGTAGCAGCTCTTCGCTGTCTCCGCGAGAAGGCAGCGCGACCGCAGTATCATAACCTGCTGTTAAGCCACGCCCTTTAGGGTCAAGGAAGTTTGACGTGCGGTAAGACGGAACGCGAAACTCTCCTTCAAAGTCAGTGGAAGTATTGATGCTGTCTGGTGTTTGTGCTGCTGCAACCAATCCCTTCACCGTAAACAGGAACGGATACATTTCGCCACCCGGCAACTTCACGGTGATTGCCTGGAAGTCGAAGCCATCCTCTTCGGAGAAGACTAGCTTACCGTTGTTGCTCTTCAGTGAGCCTTTCACCTGGTCTAGCGATGAGGTGTACCGGGTCAAGGGCTTTCCGGTGACGAATTGTGCTGCCTGACGCTTGTTGGTTGATTCTTCTTTGACGAAGAAGTTAGTGGGTTCCAAGCACAGGTCGGATATAACATAGGTTTGATTGGAATCGATCGGAATTGCACCCCGGCTCGTTTCGGAAAGCTGAGGACAGGTGTTTGCTAGACCCGTGCCTCTAATTTGCTCGTAAGTGAGTGCAACGTTCGCATTGGAAGAACTATCGCTGCAAGCCGTGAGCAGCCCTATGCACACAGCCAGGAATGCAGCGATGAAAGCGCGATACCTCATGGTCAACCTCTAGCTTCTAATTGTGAAAACCTTACAGTATTTTGTTAAGGAGTATCTATGACAAGCGGGTCAATCCCGTTCATACTGAATTCTACAAGACCTTGTTACCTTTCTTTTGCAGAATCTCATAAATTCCCTGTCGAGGGACAGAAGATCTGTAAAAGTCGTTTGAATTGGGTGGCGACGCGGACGGTGATGATGGGGTGACACAGCGCAGATGAGAGATGCAAATGAGAAATGAATTGCTAATTGTTGCGGTATCTGCTTCCCGTTCTGATGCGATGGCAATCTAGTTGCTATGGCATTTGCAAGAAAGCTGGGCATAAACAGGTGTGGTAACTGTGGCTGGGGCAGGGGGTTAATCTTACTCATGCAGCTCTAGTTATTTGGGAATGTGAGGAACTCAGGGATTGCGATCGCAAAGTGAGCTTTTTTGATGATGCTTCAATGCTGCCAGAGTGTCTCACGATTTTGGAGTCTGTATGGAAGTCGATCGAGCCGATCGTCTCACTGGGGAAACTGCTTCGCATCGCAAGCTTAGGCTGCAAAGAAAAATCGCATCTCCTGATACAGACAGGGCTGTCGGAAAGCGAAAAGGTGGTCGAAAGGGTTATTGAATCCGTTTGGGTGCTTTGGGCTGAAACTCGAACTTGGTAATCTGTTCAAGCATTCGTTCGGACATCGCAAGGAAAACAGGAGGGCACATGGCAGAATGGCAAAATGGACACTCAGAGCTGGAATTGGAAGCGCGAGTCGAATTAACAGAATCAATTGCTTCGCAGTCTTTCGAAGGAGGAATCGCTGATCAGCTTGACATGCTGGCTGCGGTGGTTCGTGCTGTTGCCCAACAACATCAGGGACAGGGAATTGAGCTGCTCGCCCTGCTGCGACAGCTAGAGGCACTACACCGGGAAATCCGAGATGGCTTATTTCAATCTGCTCTGCCAGAAAACCGTCAAGCCCTTTATGCCCTCCTGCGCGATATCGAAGCCAATGGCGGCTGGCCCTATATCCACCGTATGAAACTCCAGGCTTTTCTGAAAAAACTGCCTGTGGCTGATCAGGAAACGATTAACCGCATTCTCGGAAACTCCCTTTCTGGCGGTAATCCGCACTCCTCATGTTCTCCAGCCGAACCGAAATCGCTAGAATGGTAGGAAAAATCAGAGAGAGCAAGCATGATTCCTACCGTTATCGAACAGTCTGGTCGCGGCGAACGCGCCTTTGACATTTATTCCCGACTGCTGCGCGAACGCATTATCTTTCTGGGACAGCCGATCGACTCTGATCTGGCAAACCTGATCGTGGCGCAAATGCTGTTTCTGGAAGCCGAAGACCCCGAGAAGGATATCTATCTTTACATTAATTCCCCCGGTGGCTCGGTGATGGCAGGACTGGGCATTTATGACACAATGAACCACATCCGCCCTGACGTATCTACCATTTGCGTCGGTCTGGCTGCCAGCATGGGTGCGTTTCTGCTGAGTGCGGGTGCAAAAGGCAAACGGATGAGCTTGCCCCATTCGCGGATTATGATTCACCAGCCGCTGGGTGGCGCACAGGGTCAGGCAACAGATATTGAGATTCAGGCAAAAGAGATCCTTTACCTGAAGCGGCGTTTGAATGAGTGCCTATCTGACCACACCGGACAACCGCTTGAGCGAATCGAGCAAGACACCGAGCGCGACTTTTATATGTCTGCGAAGGAAGCGGCTGACTATGGCTTGATTGATCAGGTGATCGATCGAAAGGCGATCGGGGGTCGTCCGATAGCGGTTGCAAGCCAGGTCTAGCTCACACTGATTCGGCAAATCAGCTAGAAAGGCATCTGCGCCGAGGAAGGCTGCGTTTCCAGGTATTGCAAGAAATCCATCAGCTCATCATCATTTAATTCCTGACGCGATCGTTTGCCGTAAGTTTTCTGCAAATGGTCGCGTCCTTTTTTGGTGTCCCAGCCCAGCCGTTTCATCTCGACTCCGATGCGAGCAATTTCCCCAGAGCGATCGATTTCCACAGGGGGAGCGATCGGAAGAGGCTCTGGTTCGGGGGGAGTGATTGTGGAAGCTGTGCCTTTGCGTCGGGCTGATTTTGCTGCTCCAGCAGAGGCTGCGGCTTCAGACGGATCGGTGTTGGGCAGCGTTAATTTCGTCAGATTTAAGTCAGCCAGGCTGACTGGTGGATCGAGCGGAGTCGTCAGATCGGAATTGACGGCTGCAAAAAGATCGGCTGCGGCAGGTTGGAAAGTTTCCTCGATCGGAGCATCGGGGAGAGCCTCTGGCGGGGGGCTGTCCTGCAACAGGTTGTTCAGGTCAAAATCGAGATCGAGATTTGAGCTGGGAGAAGATCGCAGAGGATCATCCCAATCCGTCAGGGCATCTGAGGAATCGGTGCTGCCTGACGAGTTTGTTTGAGGCGAATTTGTTTGAGGCGATAGGTCTGCGATCGGGGAAGCGGCGGTGCGGAGCAGTTCTGGCTTCGGGGCGATCGGACTGGAAACAGTGCTGGTAAGCGAAGGCAGGGGTGAAATTGCAGGAGAACCAGTTCTTTCAGAAAGATTGGCAGCTCGACCGGGCGAGGGAGCGGCGGTAGGCTCAACCGCAGAGATGGCCGGGGAAGGGATTGAAGCGTTGACCGCAGACGGCAGCAGGGTTTCGATCGCCCGACATTTCGCCCGATCTTCTGCGGCTTCTACCTCGGCAGCGGCAGCTAGCCCCGTCGCTAACGTCACCGAACCGATTTGAATCAGGGCACGTACCACAAATCGATTTGACTCGACCGCTAGCAGTTCGGATATTAGGCTAGCAGCCGGGTAAGTGGTATGAAGTTGGGTAATCAGCGCAGGCAGTGATAAAGACATAGCGGTAATAGCGGTGACGCGGCAAAGTCTGGAAATTGTGAGGAATGCCCAGTGGCAGGCAGCAAGTGCTTTGGAAGTAATTGAGTAGTGCGGGGATTAGAATTGCGATCGATGGAAAGCTAGTATAGCTTACCTTTCAAAATTTGCATTTTGCCACAACTAATCGCGATAGAGGCAATCGCGGTAGAGGCGAAGCGTTCGTCTCCTGAGTAGGAGGAAGCAAGCTAAGCTGGGGAAAGACGATAGTTTAAGATAGGCTTGAAGGGCAATTGTCTTCAATACAGATTTTGCGCTTCGCCGATCGCCTTGTTCTTCTCTTGCTTGTTGCCAATTAATGCTAGACCAACTGCTTGATCAATCCCCCAACTTTGGGAGTGATACGCTTATTCTCCTTCCGGTTTTGATCGCGCTGGAGGCAGTTTTATCTGCCGATAATGCGATCGCCCTGGCAGCTATTGCTCAGGGGTTAAACGGACAGCGGCTTCAGCAACGCGCTCTAAATTTTGGCTTAGTCGCAGCCTTTGGCTTAAGGGTGATTTTGATCCTGACAGCAACCTGGGTGATTCGCTACTGGCAATTTGAGCTGCTGGGCGCAGGCTATTTGCTGTGGTTGGTGTATCAGCATTTCTTCTCGGCAGGAGACGATGAGGCCTCTGGTGAAACGCATTCCGTTCACCGTCCCCGTTTTGAGTCCCTGTGGCAGGCGATCCCCATGATTGCCCTCACTGACCTGGCATTTTCGCTGGACAGCGTCACGACAGCGATCGCCGTTTCCCAGAATCTCTGGCTAGTGTTAACGGGTGGATTAATTGGAATTGTTGCCCTTCGCTTTATGGCGGGGCTGTTTATTCGCTGGTTAAAAGTCTATGAGCATCTGGAGGATGCTGGCTTTGTGACCGTGGCGTTGGTGGGCTTAAGGTTGCTAGTGCGGGTAGTTAATCCGTCTTTTGTGCCGCCTGAATGGCTGATGGTACCGATAATTGCGCTGATCTTTGCCTGGGGTTTCTCAAAGCGAGCCGTAGAAGAGCTGACCCAAAGCAATGCTTTAAAAGAAACGATCGCACCCTCCGAAATGACTGCAAGTGTAGCCGAACCCGTTGACCTGGAAACCGCCAGTTTAGAACCCAGAGCTGCGCAAGAGCTTTCTGCCGATTAGCTGTATTGTCTACGCTTATCTTCTATCTGCCTGCTTGGTATGAAGGATTGGGTGAATTTATTTCAATTGTTTCT
>NZ_JACJOR010000411.1:0-23237 GCF_014695615.1 Leptolyngbya sp. FACHB-711 | reverse complement strand
AACGTCCAATGTTGCCAATGTATTGCTTGGCAACGTAGTCAGTTGCTTGCCCCTTTTTGACATCACCCGTCTCATCGAGGCACAACCCGATGCGGCGTTCTCCAACGGTGTGTGCAATCAGGCTCAGGCGAACTGCCCTCAGTTGCTCAACGCTCCAGACACCACCGCGCAGGAAATGATGGAGACTTTGAGCGTTTTGAAGACCAACGAGTTGAGCAATCGCAGGTAGGGTTTTACGCGCTAGTCCACTCAACAGGCCCACGTGCAAAAACTTGAACTGCTCAAAACTCCTGACATCCTCAAACAGGTGGCGGTAGGCTTGACAGTATTCATTGATGAAGCCCACAGTGGCAACTGGTTCTCGTTGCTCAATCATGCTCAGCAACCTAACGTTCAGCCCCTTTAACCTAATTTACCTATGCGCAGAGTGACAGAAGAGGGATAAGCATAAGTTTTCCGACTCGGTTTTCAGGTTGTGGGTTTTCGGGTTGTGTAAGTGTCTCGATTTCAAGTGTCTCGATTTCACTTTTTCGGCTCAAAGTCCCTTATTTATGATTTATGAGGGATTAGGGGGGGCGGTTTGGGCAGCATTCAGCATTTCTCAAACCCCCTTTTAACTGAAACAGGTTAAACAAAATTTCTAATTTTTCAAACTCAAAAGCCCTTCTTCTTTCAGTTTCGGATCAAAGCGAACCGCCATCTTCACGCCGCGCTGTTCTAGCTGGGTCAGCACTTCAGCTTCGACGCGACGGGCAATCTGCTTCAGGAGTTTTGTTTTTCCGAGGTCATCGATCGCGGCAAAGGTAGCCTGTTCCTCAGCAGTCATTTGTTCTTTTGCATCGATCGCCTGGCTCCAGAGCGGTTCTTCCGCAGCATTTCCCGGTGGGACAGTGCCGTTTTCGCTGATCCAGGCGGTGCGAATGTCTTCCAGCAACGTGCGGCTAGGTCGTTCGATCGTCTGCACCTTCAGCCAGTAACATTTTTGCGGCTGACGAACGAGATGCTGCCGGAGGCTCAGTGTCACATCTCGCGAGTAGCCAATATACTGCAGGGTTTTCGCCTGATCGAAAATCGCGTAGACACCAATCCCAAAGGGGCGATCGATGAGCTGTCCTTCGTCGTCCAGGTAAGGAAGGTATTCAAGGTCGGTGAGAAAAGGAAGCGTGGGGTGGGGCATGAGGAGATGGGGAGATGAGAGGTGAGGAGATGGGGGAATGAGGGATTAGCCGATCGCAAAGCCCAGGCAGAGCAGAATGCCGCTCCAGAAGTGCAGCGAGACGGCGATGAATTTGCAGTTGTTGACCCGATCGGGCTGATTGTGGTTTTTTCCGACGTGGCTACAGAGGCGATACGCGGTCGGTAGACTGGCAAAAATGGCGATCGTCCATACAGGAAAGATGCTTAGCCCCACACCCAGCAGCGTTAGTGCATAAAGGCTCCCGCAGACCCAGGGCAGCAGTTCAGCCGATTGCTGTGTGCCTAGGCGGACAATAGGCGATCGTTTTCCGGCTGCCAGATCGTCGGCAACCTGATGAAAGTGAGAGCAAAACAGAATCAAGCTGGTGCTGATACCGAGAATGACAGAGGCTGCGAGGCTTGTGACAGACCACGTTTGAGTTTGGCTGTAGTAGGCAGCAGCAACGGCAAGCGGACCAAAGCTGAAGAAGCAAAGAATTTCGCCCAGTCCCTGATAGCCCAACCGGAAAGGCGGACCCTGATAGGTATACCCCAGCCCGCAGCACAGCAGAATAATTCCCAAAATTGTAAAGTCGCGCTGGGTCCAGGCGATCGACACGATGCCCAGAATCCCAAGCGTCAGCAGCAGGTTGCCGATCCAGAAAATCAGCGTTTTATTTCCTGTCAAATTCACCAGCGAGTGATGCTTGTTGCGATCAATTCCGGTTTCAGCATCAAAGACATCATTGCTGACGTTTTCCCAGGCAAGGATCAAGATCGCGGAAACCACAAAGGTGAGAAAAATGGGGAGGTTAAAGGTTTGGCTTTCCGCATAGGCAACGGCACTTCCCAGAGCGATCGGCATGATTGCCACGCTATACATCGGCGGTTTAATCGCAGCCATCCACAGCTTTTTTTGACCCGCATTCGCTTGGGTACTCGCTTGGGAAGAATTAATCGGGGAAGAAAAGGATTTAACGAGCTTAATTGTCATGGAGGTTTCTAAACTGCGTGACCCAGACCAGAAGGAAACGTCTACAGGAGCTTTTTACAAGGACTGTTTATAAGTTGCCTGATTAAGTTGCCATTTACTAAGTTGCCATGAACCCTGTCCCCATGCGCCTTCAGGCGTTTGCAGTGGTAATGATTCTTTACGTCGTGTGATAGTTCTCAATATGAAAAAATCTTCCGGATGTATTGTGAAATACCGGAAGACTGTAGTGGTAGATGCACCCTGATTAATATCCCTGGCTTTGGCTGGGGATTTTTTGTTTCTACGTAAGCTAGGCGATTTGCCGCTCCAGTGCAGGGTAGTCAGTGTAGCCTTTGCCGTCACCGCCGTAGAACGTGTTGCGATCGTAGGGGTTCAATTCGGCATTCAGCTCAAACCGTTTGGGCAAGTCGGGATTCGAGATAAACCATCTGCCGTAGGCGATCAGATCTGCGTCGTCTGCCTCCAGCACCGCATTTCCCGTTTCGCGGTTGTAGCCTCCGGCACTGATAATCTTGCCCTGATAAATCGGACGGAAGAAATGTGCGCCTAGGTCTTTCGTTTTGTCGCGCACTTCGGGGTTATCCCAGCGCGGCTCGACCAGATGCAAATACGCCAGATTGAAGCGATTCAGTTCCTTCACCACGTAGCCAAAGAGGGCTGCCGGATTGGAGTCGTGCATATCGTTAAAGGTTCCGGTGGGCGACAGGCGCAGACCCACGCGATTGCTGCCCCATACGCTAACGATCGCTTCCAAAACTTCCATTAAAAAACGGGCACGATTTTCGATCGATCCACCATATTCATCGGTGCGATGATTGCTGCCGTCCTGAAGAAACTGATCGATTAGATATCCGTTTGCCCCGTGGACTTCAACGCCATCAAAGCCTGCTTCAAGGGCATTTTTAGCCGCTTGTCGATAATCCTCCACAATGCCAGGAATCTCAGATAGCTCCAGGGCGCGAGGCATAACAAAGGGCTGCTCCCCGGTGTAGGTGGATGCCATGCCTTGAGGGGCGATCGCGCTGGGGGCAACGGGCAGTTCACCGTTGGGCTGAAGTGACGGGTGAGAAATCCGCCCGACATGCCAAAGCTGAAGAAAAATGTGTCCGCCCTTCTCATGCACTGCCTGAGTCACTTGCTTCCAGCCTTCGATCTGTTTGGCGGAGTAAATTCCGGGTGTTGCCGGATAGCCCATTCCCTGCGGCGAGATTTGCGACGCTTCAGTTACAATCAACCCGGCAGAGGCACGCTGGGCGTAGTAGGTGGCGTTAAGTTCAACCGGCACGTCGCCTGCACTAGCTCGATTGCGTGTCAGGGGAGCCATGACCAGACGGTTTGGCAGTTCGTAGGGTCCGAGTTGAATGGGAGTGAGGAGTTTGAGAGTAGACATAGGAGTAGGTAGGTAGGTGGATGAGTAGGTAAGCAGAAGTAGTTAAATAACCATTTGAGTTTTACTGTAACGCGATCGATTTGTTAGGTCAAGTGGTTACTTGAGTATTTAATTAGTAGGGTAGAACCATCTAGAATGGAATCACATCCTAAGAAGATACTTTAAAGCTGCAAACGGCGACCCGCCCCGCCCCGCCCCCTAAATCCCCCAGCTTGAGGAACTTTGAACCGGAATAGAGTTTGAAGTCCCGATCGTTCGGGAGACTTTGACCTGAAACCCGGATCAAAAGTCTCTTCTTTGTAGGGGGTTGGGGGTGAATGCAGCCCATTGCATACTTCTAAAACAGCCTCTTAGAAATTCTTGTAGCGATTCCTGTGGAGTAAGGGTAAGACCTCAATGGACACTGAACAACGGGCGAAGATATTTGCAGCGTTAGGCGATCCGACCCGACTGCGAATTGTGGAGCGGCTCACTATGACCGAAGGGGAACTGAGCGGCTCAGAAATTGCGGCTCAGCTTGAGATTAGCCTTGCACTGTTTTGCCACCATTCCAAAACGTTGAGCGAGGCGGGACTCCTGCAAACTCGCAAAGAAGGGCAAACCAAGTTTCACGCCATTAATCGATCGCTGCTGAAAGAGTGCTTTATTAGCCTGTTTAACTGCCCGGTACTCAGCGAGAGCATCCATGCAAAAGCTTCGTTAACAGCAAAGTAAGCAACGCGAGTAATATCAAAGGCGAAATGCAAGAAAACTCCCTTTCCTGCTAGCTTTCACACCCGTTCTGTCCTGGTTGAATGCTTCTTTCGCTTCATAACCAAATAGATATAAAGATTTGTCACTCCTCCTAGATCCGGTTGTCCTCCTTCCCCTAAAGTACAGAAGCGAACAGGATGGAAACGATCGGAAAGCGAAGCATGGAATTTCTCAGTAAACCAGGCTAAAAAACGGGCTAGGCTAAACAGAGAGCCTTAAGAAGAGAGCCTCAAGATAAGACAATTGAAACAATAATACAATTGACAAAGCTTGTCTGCCGCTCTGTTTCCGTATCGTTCCAATGAATTTGACCAAGAGAGATTGAAGCGTTTAAAGAGCTATGGTGAAATCTTCTGTACCCCCCACTTCAGCAGCAAACTCTGGAACTACGCCACCGGCTGACTCTAAAGCGCGAGTCAGTGCCTTTATGAAGCAGATTCAAGACCAGATTTGCCAGCGTCTTCAAGAACTCGACGGCCAGGCTCAATTTCAGCAAGATAGCTGGGAGCGCGAAGAAGGCGGCGGCGGTCGATCGCGAGTGATCAAAAACGGGGGAATCTTTGAGCAGGGCGGCGTCAACTTCTCTGAGGTTTGGGGTAAGGATCTACCGCCGTCGATTCTGGTTCAGCGTCCCGAAGCCGCCGGACACGGTTTCTATGCCACGGGCACTTCGATGGTGCTGCATCCCCGGAATCCCTATATCCCGACGGTTCACCTCAACTATCGCTACTTCGAGGCGGGTCCGGTATGGTGGTTTGGCGGCGGCATCGACCTCACGCCCTACTATCCGTTTGTGGAAGATGTGAAGCATTTTCACCAGACTCTGAAAGCAGCGTGCGATCGTCACCACAGCGAATACTATCCAACCTTTAAGCAGTGGTGCGATGAATACTTTTATCTGAAGCACCGTGGGGAAACACGCGGGGTCGGCGGCATTTTCTTTGACTATCAGGATGCTCGCGACACGCTGTATCACGGTCCTGATAAGAAGGGTCTAGCCGCTCAATACAGTGACTCGATCGGCAACATTCATCAGCGCAACTGGGAAGAAATTTTTGCCTTTGTGCAGGACTGCGGCAATGCCTTTCTGCCTGCCTACGAGCCGATCGTCGAACGTCGCAAAGATACGGAATATGGCGATCGAGAGCGCGATTTCCAGCTTTATCGGCGCGGTCGCTATGTAGAATTTAATCTGGTTTACGATCGGGGCACAATCTTCGGTCTGCAAACCAACGGACGTACCGAGTCAATCTTGATGTCGCTGCCGCCCCTGGTACGCTGGGAATATGGCTATCAGCCTGAATCCGGCACAAGAGAAGCACAGCTCTACGAAATTTTTCTTAAGCCGCAAGACTGGCTTAACTGGGAAGGAGATGTAATTCAGTAGTCGCGTCAACCTCGCATTTTGTAGCGCGTTGATTCCAAAACAAAACGTGCTCTGGCTGTTGCTGAACTCAGACGATCGTTCTGAATGACGGCAACAGCTTTTTTTCATGTCCTTTGATCGAACCTCCTAAGCCGTTGCTGCTGAATTTGAAATCAGGAATAATCGGCTCTCTTAGTTCCAGGCAAATAAAACCTCAAAGTCCCTAGCCTTAGGGGATCTAGGCAACAATACAGATGGGAAATTTCATAACACTCCTCCTATCCTCAATGCTTGCGAAAATCACCCTGACAGGTACTACAGAGCCGATCGCCCATCAACTAACCTGAATGTAGTATGCAAGCTGCAAATGTAGTATAATAATGGCTGTGCTGGCATACATTCACCTCAATCAGGAAAAGCCATCATGCTGAAATTTATTGCTGCAATTGAACTGAGGCAGCTTCAGTCTGAAGCAACCCAAAGAATGCTCGATCGCGTTTGTGAACCTTGTTAACGAGCGATTCCATAGATTGTTTTTGAGGGGCTTAAATGATTCGAGTCCCCCTTGGCGGAAATCTTTCTAAAGATGAACGGATGCGTAAAAAATATTGCTTTCGCAGTTCACACTACACATCAAAGCAAAAGAGTTGTAGTAGACTGCTGACAAATGATCCTGTCATTTTGTCTATAACCTTTTAGTATGTAAGGGTGACCGATTTGCACCGTCCCCTACGTTCACTGAGGCAAGGCAACTGGTTCAAATTAATTTGCGGAGCCAGTTATCAGCACCTTCCTGCTGTTCGGACATTAGCCCTCGCCTACGCGCTTGCTGGAGCCGACTGTATTGATGTCGCCGCCGACCCAGCCGTGATTCATGCCGCTCAATCTGCCCTGGAATCGGCGATGAGCCTGCAAAAATCCGCTCAGCAGCGTGGTTTTTTAATCGAGGGTTTACCCTGGCTGATGGTCAGCCTCAACGACGGCGAAGACCCGCACTTTCGTAAAGCTGAGTTTGACCCTGCCTGCTGTCCGCCTGATTGCACCCGCCCCTGTGAAACGGTTTGTCCGGCACAGGCGATCGTGTTTAGTCGAGGAACCGATCGAGGGCTGGATGGCGAATCGGCGGGCGTGATTGACGACCAGTGCTACGGCTGCGGTCGCTGTGTACCGATTTGTCCCTTTGACCGAATTTCGACTCGTTCCTATGTGTTTTCTCCAGCGGCAGTTGCCCCTCTGGTGTTATCTGGTGTAGATGCGGTTGAGATTCATACGCAAGTTGGGCGATTGGCAGACTTCAAGCGGCTCTGGCAAGCGATCGAGCCATTTCTCCCCACGCTAAAGCTGATTGCGATTAGCTGCCCCGATGGGGAAGGCTTTGTGGATTATCTGTGGGCACTGCACGAAGTCATGGCTCCACTCCCCTGTGCCTTAGTTTGGCAAACCGACGGTAGACCTATGAGTGGTGATATTGGCAATGGCGCAACACTGGCAGCAGTCAAACTGGGTCAAAAAGCGCTGGCGGCAAAACTACCTGGATATATTCAGTTAGCTGGAGGCACAAATTACTACACCGTGAGTAAACTCAAATCACTGGGCTTGCTCTCGCTAGATAAAACCCCTAATGCTGTAGCAAGGAATGGGGCGTCCTCGCAGGCGCGGCAGGAAGAACCGTTTCGCATTGCCGGAATTGCCTACGGCAGCTATGCTCGAACCCTCCTCGCTCCAATTCTTGAGCAGCTTGAACAATCCTCCCAGCAATTTCCCCTAAGTACTTCTGCTGAACACGACTTTGTGCCGTTTCATTCTTCCCGTTCCGAACAAAGCTTCGATCGACAGCAGTTCCAGATCCAGCTAGAGGACTCTGATCTTCTCTGGCAAGCCGTCCAAACCGCTCACACTCTCGTTTCCCAAATTAAGCAGCCTATGACCGCCTTCGCTCCATCCGGTTAACGTCCATCGCTCTTATCTCTAGCCCAATTTTGGTGAATATCAATCAGGTGAATATCAATCAGTCCATGATATCCAACGATAATCATTTTTCTGATCCAGTCCAGCATTCTGCGATCGAAGTTGAAGCACATCAATCACAGCCCGCCTTTCAAATCACCGACGACCTGAATCAACTGCTCGAAATTCTGCCAACCGATATCCAAGTCAAATTGGTCTCCCATCCACGACGCAATCAGCTTGTTGAGGTCGTGCTGGATCTGGGACGCAGACCCGAAGCTCGCTTTCCAGGGACTTCTGAATATCTGTCAGACACTCCGGTTTCCAGAGCTGATCTGGACTATTGCGTTGAGCGCGTCGGAATGTTTAGTGGCGACAACCGGGCAGGCATCGAGCAAACCCTGCACCGAATTAGCGCCATTCGTAACCGGGCAGGAGCCGTGATTGGTTTGACCTGTCGGGTGGGTCGAGCCGTTTTTGGCACGATCGGCATGATACGCGATCTGGTCGAAACGGGCAAGTCGATCCTGATGCTGGGTCGTCCTGGCGTGGGCAAAACAACAGCTCTACGGGAAATTGCGCGGGTGCTGGCAGACGATCTCAACAAGCGCGTTGTGATTATTGACACTTCCAACGAAATCGCAGGCGATGGTGATATCCCCCATCCAGCGATCGGGCGGGCAAGAAGAATGCAGGTGTCTCGTCCTGAGCTTCAGCATCATGTGATGATTGAGGCGGTCGAAAACCACATGCCGGAAGTGATTGTGATCGACGAAATTGGAACCGAGCTTGAGGCGTTGGCAGCTCGGACGATTGCAGAGCGCGGTGTTCAGCTTGTGGGCACGGCACACGGCAACGAAATCGAAAACCTGATCAAAAACCCGACGCTTTCCGATCTTGTGGGCGGCATTCAGTCTGTTACCTTAAGCGATGAAGAAGCACGGCGTCGGGGCAGCCAGAAGAGTGTGCTGGAACGCAAGGCTCCACCCACGTTTGATATTGCGCTCGAGATTCTGGAGCGACACAAGTGGGTTGTGCATGAAAACGTCTCGGAGACGGTAGATTTGCTGCTGCGCGGCAGACAGCCTTCGCCTCAGCTTCGCACAACAGACGAATCCGGCAAAGTCCACATCGCCCGAGAAACCCCTCCACCCGCCGCCGGACAAACCACCTTTCGATCGGCTCCCTTGGGCGGCAACGGTACGCTGCGATCGGTGAGTTCGAGCAACTGGCGCACCTCGGGGCAAATGGTTCCAATCGGGCTGAAGCGTCAAGAAGTGAGCGATCTGGGCATTGCGTTCGATGAAGCCACTTCGAGTCCTTTATCAGAGCGGCAGCAGTTCGATCGATTACTGAATGAGTCGTTAGAAAGCCTGCCTCTCGCGTCGCTGGAACCTGTGCGTGATTACGCTACAAGCGGAGCTGCTTCGTATAGACAAACGCCGGGTCCAAACGGAGAAGATCTGCCGCTGCACGTCTATCCCTACGCCATTAGTCGCCATCAGCTAGAGCAGGTGATTCGCACCCTGCATCTGCCGATCGTCCTGACCAAGGACATCGATGATGCAGACGCCGTTCTCGCCCTGCGATCGCACCTGAAAAACCACTCGAAGCTGCGAAGCATCGCCAAGCATCGTCATGTGCCCATTCACGCCGTGAAGGCAAACAGCGTCCCGCAAATGATTCGCGCCCTCCAGCGAATGCTGCAGATGGAGGAAGACGGCGTCGAGGAACCAATCGATCTACACCTGTTCTCTAATGAGGGCGGCGAAGACGAACTGGAAGCACTGGAGGAAGCTCGGCTGGCAGTCGAACAAATTGTGATTCCCAAAGGACAGCCCGTGGAACTGCTGCCGCGATCGGCAAAGGTTCGCAAAATGCAGCATGAACTTGTAGAGCATTATCGGCTCAAGTCTTCTAGCTTTGGGGATGAGCCAAATCGTCGCTTGCGGATCTATCCTGCTTAGCACGACCGTTTATACGACATTCAAAAAATGAGGGCGAATTTCGGTTCGCCCTTTTTGTTACCTGTTTTGTTTTTGTTGCCTGTAAAGCCTGGATTCGTCCTACACCAGAGCCGGGGTTAGGCTGCTAAGGTGCGGGTAGAGCGGAAAGCGGCGACAGAGGTTTGCCACACGCTGACGGCACTCTTCAGCCACCGATTCATTCTCAGCGTTCAGCAGGCGATCGGCGATAATGTTGCCAATTTCGGTGAATTCCGCCGTGCCCATGCCGCGTGTGGTCATTGCAGGAGAACCAAGCCGCAGACCGCTTGTGACAAAAGGCGATTCGGGGTCAAAAGGAACGGTGTTTTTGTTAGCGGTGATGTGAACATCGCTCACAAGCTGGTCGGCGATTTTGCCCGTCATACCGATCGATCGCAGATCCACCAGCATCAGGTGATTGTCAGTGCCATTCGAGACGAGCTTGAAGCCGCGATTTTGAAGCTGGGCTGCCATTGCTCGCGCATTTTCAATGACCTGACCCGAATAAGTCTTGAATTCGGGCTGAAGTGCCTCTCCGAAGGCAACTGCTTTCGCAGCCACCACATGTTCCAGGGGACCGCCCTGTGTACCGGGGAAAACGGACTTATCAAACTTCTTGCCCAGGTCGGCATCACGCGTGAGAATCAGTCCACCGCGAGGACCGCGCAGGGTTTTGTGCGTTGTGGTCGTGACGACATCGCAGTAGGGAAGCGGATTCGGGTGATGTCCGGTCGCAACCAATCCGGCAATGTGGGCAATGTCTGCCATCAGATACGCCCCGATCTCATCGGCAATCTCGCGGAACTTGGCAAAGTCAATAATACGGGGATAGGCTGAGTAACCGCAGATCAGCAGTTTAGGACGGTGCTGAAGCGCAAGCTCTCGAATTTCATCAAAGTCGAGCTGTTCCGTCTCACGATTCACGCCATAGTGACATGCCTTAAACCATTTGCCGGAAACGTTTACCGGAGAACCGTGGGTCAGGTGCCCACCGTGGGACAAATCCATCCCCATAAAGGTATCGCCCGGTTCGAGCAGCGTCAGGAATACGGCAAAGTTTGCCTGTGCACCGGAGTGAGGCTGAACGTTAGCATGGGCTGCACCAAAAAGCTGCTTTGCCCGATCGATCGCAATTTCTTCGATGCGGTCTACAAATTCACAGCCGCCGTAGTACCGCTTGCTGGGTAGACCTTCCGCGTATTTGTTAGTAAGCACAGAACCTTGAGCCGCCATTACCGCCGCCGAAGCAAAGTTCTCGCTGGCTATCAGCTCCAGGTGTTCTTGCTGGCGATTTAGCTCCTGGTTAATGAGTCCGGCAACGATCGGGTCAGACTTGTTGAGGAAATCGAGGTTGGTATCAGTCACAAGCAACTCCAGAAAGGTTAGGGGAGGGAAAAGAGGCACCGTAAAGCATTGAGTTATTTAGCTTCAGCGATAAATTGCCCAAGCCATTTATCATATAGCGTTCACTGGGCTGTGAACAGAGCGTATCCGGGGTATCCCCCGCTTCAATCCTTAGTAGGATTCGCTGTACTTCCGGTTAGGTGATCGACGAAAGCGGTAGAACCTGATTCAGCTTGCCGCTCTGGAAGCCTTCCAGGTCAAGCGTGACATAGACAAAGCCAAACGACTTAAAGGCAGTCACCAGATTCTCGAGATCCGTAGTCTGTACAAACTCCTGAATCTGCTCAACGGGTAGCTCAATTCGAGCCGTATCTCCTGCCGATCGCACCCGCAGCGTTTTTAAGCCCAGATGGCGCAGATAGCGTTCTGCCTGTCCAACCCGCTGGAGCTTGGCGATCGTAATCTCCTCACCATAAGGGAATCGGGAGCTAAGGCAGGGCTGCGCGGGCTTATCCCACCAGGGCAATTCCAGATACTTCGACAGCTCACGCACTTCTAGCTTCGACACCCCCACTTCTGCCAGAGGCGATCGTGCCCCCCGCTCTTTTGCTGCCTGAATTCCGGGACGATAATCGGACAGATCATCGGCATTTACCCCGTCCACCACATAGGGATAGCCGCGCTCCAGCGCAAGCGGTTTCAGCGTGTCGTGCAGTTCGCTTTTGCAGAAATAGCAGCGATTCACCGGATTCGATCGATAGTTAGGGTTGTCCATTTCGTGGGTTTGCACCAGCTGATGAGCAATCCCAATTTCTGCCGCCTGAATTCGTGCATCTTCCAGATCTTCGGGCAGCAAAGAAGGCGAAACGGCAGTCACTGTCAACGCCCGATCGCCCAATACATCAAAGGCAATTTTGGCAACCAATGTGCTATCAATGCCACCGGAGTAGGCAATCAGTGCCCGATCCATTTCGGCAAATAATCCTCTCAACTGCTCTAACTTCTGCAACAGCATGACTCGGTCGCGTTTTCTCCAACGCTGCAAGCGAATGGTTCTAGCCTAACAATTTTTGATTTTAATGATGGGTTTTCATGATGGACGAGTCAGGGGTGAGTGTTTAAAGACTGCTGCTGCAAATAAGCAACGATCGCTCTCAACCCCAGCCGATAGCTTTCTGCCCCAAAGCCGCTAATCTGCCCGATCGCTACGGGTGCAATGTAGGAATGCTGGCGAAACGCCTCCCGACGGTGAATATTGCTGAGGTGAACTTCAACCGTAGGAATGGCAACGCCTGCGATTGCATCTCGAATCGCGACGCTGGTGTGGGTATAGGCACCGGGATTGATTACAATGCCCTGATGCTGCCCGATCGCCCCATGAATCGCATCAATTAATACCCCTTCATGGTTTGACTGAAACGCTGTCACCTTGAGCGTAAGCCCTTCTTCCTGAAGCTTTTCTGCCTCAGCGATCAGCATTTGATTAATATCCTTGAGTGTGGTCAAACCATAAACGCCAGGTTCGCGCTGACCCAGCAAATTTAGATTTGGTCCGTGCAATACCAGAATGCTATACACCGTCAGAGTGTGGTCAATGAAAAATGACCAGGCTGTTTAGTCGATACAGTTAATACAATTTAATCAATACAATAAAAGCAGGACTCTAAATCGCTGAAGTTTTCGCGGGGCAACTTACTTAACCAGATACCTTGACCAAACACCTTAGTCAAATAGGTTCTCGATCAAGTACGTTCTTGACTAAGTATGTCACTCAAAAAGCTGGGTCAAATTCTTTTCATCTTGGAACGCAGCCTTTGCTCAGGCCTCCACAGCTTCGAGCCAGCCCAAAAAGTTTTAGCTAGATTCCAGCGAATTATTCTAAGAGTCAATCAAACCTTTAGTCAGGCATTAACTCTCTTGCGATCGTCGGTCACTCGTAGGCACTGCAAACAAGCCGCTGATAGCTTTTTTGTCAACTGCTTTCGGAGTACTGCGCAAGTACCGCTTTGGAAACCCTAGCGATAGCGGCGATCGTTATCTCTTACGGGTACTGGAATGGGTTCCGGTTCAGGTTGCGCTTCGGGACCCAGGAGTGCTTCAATTAGCTTGCCTGCCCATTCCTTCAGCTTTTCCAGAACCTTTTCAATGTAGTCCATGAATCGGAAAGCTCCTTAACGTAAGCCCAAATTCCTACTGTGCCTGGAAAATCGGACAAAGCAGGTCTTGTATTTGACTTTACTCTTTAATCATATCTAATCAACAGAAATGATCAAGGGTGTCAGGGTAGATTCATTGCTCTTCCTATAACTCACTGCAATTCTGCTAAGCGACAGAGGTTTTGATGAACTTCCTCGGTTATCCACCTGGCTTTCCTGATTTTTGTACTGCTTTTTCTGCACTATACATTTTCACGCTGCTCCCATTGGTATAGAAGTCAGCAGATCGGTGCTTCGGCGATTCATTCTGTGAAATTCATGAAGTAAACGGGGCGAATGATAAGGCATGATGCCTTTATCCAGCCCCGCTTGATTGCTATCGCCGGAAACATCAGCAAGCAGAATTGGCACGCAGAATCGATTAACCCGCTTTTCTAGCTCACCTTTTCTAATTGATCATTTCGCAGCCAGATATTGGGAGTTGGCACAAAGCCAAACTTGACGAGGGCATAGTCGCCCCGCAGTTCCAGGACTTCACCTTTTGTTTCAAACAGGTAGGGCGGAAAGCGCGGATCGCTTGCTTTTGCCTCCAGGCTATTTTCGAGCTTTTCGCGAACGGCACGAACGAGATCGCCTTTCTTGACTGCCATTGGTACATCCCAATTCTTTAACAGGTCTGAGTTAAGAATAGCCTGGGATGGGGATGAAGCAAAAGCCTCAGGCAAAGCGAAGCAGCTCTCTGACTGAAATCTGGAGAGCCTGGGGCGATCGATTTGTGGCTAGCTAGTCCTGACGCGGAGCAAAGATGCGAAACGATCCATCTGCTTCTTGAGTGACCCGACCGCCCAAAGCTTGAATGCGATCGATCACTGTTTTGCGGGTGCGATCGTCTGGCACCGTGTTTAACACCATTGCCCAGGCAGAAATCTGTGCTGACTTGCTATCGGGATTACGGGCAAGAAAGGCGGCGGTTTGCTCTGAAAACTGGGCAACCTGCTCACTCTCTGGCAATGAGGATTGTCTTGCCCAGGCGGCAGCGGTTTTAAACGATCGACGAGCAGCTTCACTGTCGCCCACAAACAAAAGCTGATCAACACCGAGCTGTCGCCACCCATAAAACCCATTAGGAGGCACGTCTGGCTTCAGTCGGGAGAGGGCACGCTGCATGATTTTCGTCGATCGCTCCGGTAAGGCAGCATAAAGTGAGCCGCTGGTCGAGAGAAAGGTATAAGCCTGAATAAAGCGCGGGTCGCGATCGAGGATAACTTCAAAGTAGTCCGGGCTGAGGCGGTAGTCAGACTTTTCACGGGCGACGGTGTCGCCAAAATACTGCGTGAAATTGAGAAATGTCCAATCTGCAAGCAAGTTGTCAAACCCGAAGGACGGCATTTTCTTCAGGAGCGACAGTCGGGCTGCTTCCGCTTCCGTTCCTTGACGGATTTCGGTCACACTAGTTGTTTGACTGCTGCTTCGAATCTGTTCGAGGCGAGGAATTTGCATCCAGCCGATCGCTGTAATACAGACACCAACCAGCAAAAGCGGCAGGATGAATTCAGATCCGATTCGACGAAGCAGCGTTTTCATAGCAAGAATTCACGATAAGAGCGAAGCATTCGGTGAGTCGGTTTGGGTGCATTGCGGGCAATATGAGACCAAATGTTTCATTCCTCCTGAATATTCCCTCATTTGCCCGAAACTATCCAAACTCAGTGTAAGTATCAAAGGATACTCGTGAAGTGAGGTTGGTCATTCCTGAAAAGGAGTGCCAAGATCAAAAAGACCGGAACCGCCAGAATCTTTATATGTCAGAATCGCTGGATTCGCTTGCTCAGCACTATCATCAGCGCACGAAATATCATCCCAAAACCCTGTCCGATCGCGCCCTGGACTGGGACAATCAGCCTTCTCCCTTCAAAGAGTACAAGATTGGCGTTGAGTTTGACCTCAAATCCCACCTGCAACCGATCGACCAAGAAGGGACAGAAAAGGATTTTTGGAGCCGGCTCTCGCGCCTGCTGTTTTGCACCTATGGCTTAACGGTGAGTATGCTGACGCTGCGAGGCGATCCGGTGTATCTGCGGGCCACCCCTTCTGCAGGCGGGCTGTATCCGGCAGAGGTTTATCTGATTTCTCGCGGCACTCCCCTGCTGCCTGCTGGGCTTTATCACTATCAGCCCCAGTCCCACTCACTGCTGCATTTCTGGGATAGTGAAGTCTGGACAGTTTTGCAAAATGCCTGCCTCTGGCATCCGACCCTGGACGGAACGCAAATGGCGATCGTGGTGACAAGCATCTTTTATCGATCGGCTTGGCGATATCTCGATCGAGCATATCGGCGGGTGCTGCTGGATACGGGGCATCTGCTGGGCAATCTGGAACTTGCCAGCGCGATCAATGATTTTCGTCCTCATTTGATTGGCGGATTTATGGATGAAGCAGTCAATCGACTGATGTATCTGGACAGCGAAGGAGAAGGGACGATCGCTGTTTTAGCCCTGGCAGATTTGCAGGATTTACAGCAACACCTGCCGCTTGCGCCAACGGTTCTTTCCTCCTCCACTCACCGCAACTACCCCAAACTGGCAGAAGGAGAATTGCTCAGTTCACTGCACCGAGCGAGCAGCATTCCCGAAACTGACAATCCTCCAACACTGAAGCAGCTTGCCGTAAAGCGGGATGACGACCTTCCTCGCCGCGACAAATACAACTTTCCTTTTTGTCTAAAAGTCTCGACGGTGACGAACCCGATCGACTGGGGCAAGCAGCTCACCGACCTGGAAACCACAATTCTGAAGCGGCGATCGACTCGTGCCTACAGTGGAGCTAATCTGACCCTGACTGAACTGAAAGCCCTGCTTGATTTCACCTACCAGCCGCAAAGCTCGATCGATCAGCACCTCGACCCGACCCCCGACTACTGCGACCTCAGCTTGATTGAAACCTTTCTAGCGGTTTCAGGCGTTGATGGCTTGGAAGAAGGCTGCTATTACTATGCGCCCAAAGCACAGGAACTGCGTCAGATTCGGTTTAAGAACTTTCGCCAAGAGCTGCACTTTCTCTGCCTGGGACAAAACCTGGGACGAGATGCAGCCGTTGTTCTATTCCATACTGCCGACCTAGAGAAAGCCGTGATGCAGTATGGCGATCGAGCCTATCGTTACCTTCACCTTGATGCTGGGCATCTGGGACAGCGATTGAATTTGGCAGCCGTTCGGCTGGGGCTGGGCGTGAGTGGGATTGGCGGTTATTTTGACGATCAGGTCAATGAAGTGCTGGGCATTCCGACCGATGAGGCAGTGCTGTATATTACGACGTTGGGGCGGGTGAAGGGGTAATCACTCACGCCTTGCTCAGAAACGCCGCTGCTTCCACATGAGCGGTTTGAGGAAAGAAATCGGCAGGCTGTACTTGAATGAGTTCGTACTGGCTGCTGAGCAGCTTAAGGTCGCGGGCAAGGGTGGAGGAGTTACAGCTTACATAGACAATGCGATCGGGCTGCATCTGGAGCAGGGTTTCGATGACGGAACCTTCACAGCCTTTGCGGGGCGGGTCGAGCAGGACTACATCAGGCTGCACGTCGAGCTGGGGCAGAATTTCCTCGGTTTTGCCAATTTGGAAGGTGGCGTTGGTAATTTGATTCAGTGTTGCGTTGGCGTTGGCTTGCTCAATCGCTTCTGCCTGCATCTCAATGCCGATCGCCTGCTGCACCTGTTTTGACAAAGGCAGGGTCATGGTGCCGATCCCGCAGTAGGCATCCACTAAAATTTCTTCGCCCTGAAGCTGAAGCTGCTGTTGAATCGCCTGGAGCAATGCCTCTGCTTGCTCGGTGTTGACCTGAAAGAAAGTGGTCGGCTGGATGCGAAACCGGAGTCCGGAAAAGACCTCGGTAATAAAATCCTGTCCAATAATGCAGCGCGTTTCCTTACCGAAGATGGCGTTCGTGCGATCGGGATTCAGGTTGAGACACACGCCTTTGAGGGCAGGATAGCGATCGAGCCAGGTTTGTGCCTGTTCTGCCAGGTTGGGCAAATTTCCGGTTCTTGCCACGATCGTCAGCAAAATTTCTCCAGTGCGTCGTCCGATCCGCAGCCCCAGGTGCCGTACTTCTCCCCGATGGGTGGTTTCGTCGTAGATCGACCAGCCGCTCGCCTGAATGTCGTGCTTAATGTTTGCCAGAAACGGATTGAGCCGCTGATCTTGAATCGGGCACTGGTTCAAATTAATTAAATGATGACTGCCTTTCTGAAAATAGCCTGCATGGACGCTGCGCCGCTGAACTTGGGGCGATTTACCGGGAGCAATCGTGACCTGAACCGGATAGGTTGCTTTATTGCGGTAATCGAGGGCAGAACTCACTGCCAAGACAGGCTCTACCGGGGGCTGCACAAATCCGCCGATGCGCTCTAGGTCTTGAATTACCAGATTCCGCTTTGCCTCAAGCTGATAGGCATAGTCAATTTGCTGCCACTGACAGCCGCCACACTTATCTGCCACGATGCAGCCTGGACGCACCCGGTGTTCTGACGGTTCGATCAGCTCGTGTAGTTTTCCGTGGGCATAGTGGGGCTTGACCCGCACCAGGCGTACCCAGAGACGATCGCCCGGAACTGTATCAGGCACAAACACCACTCGCCCCTGCCAACGTCCGACTCCAGAGCCGTCATGGTTGAGATCCGAAATCGTTAATTCTAAAAGCTGTCCCTGCTGCCACTGTTCATTCGGTTCGTTCGGCTCTTCTTTCGGTTCCTGTACGTTTGGGTCTTGCCTATCTTCTAACTTGCTCATTGCATCCCGCCCTGTTTGTCCTTTCCCAGTCTGACAAATCAGAGAACAATCTGAAGGCACTTCTGAAAGGAGATTTATTCTTCAACAATTCCCCTACAATAATGAGCGAGATTGCGTAACGAAATATTTACCATGCGAGTAGTAGCTCTTGTCCCTGGCGGGGTTAGCGATCAAATTCTGTTTTTTCCGACCCTGGACGATCTAAAGCGCAATTATCCCGATGCCGAAATTGACGTGGTGGTTGAACCGCGATCGAAATCTGCCTACCGGGTGTCTAAATCGGTCAGCGATGTGATTTCCTTTGACTTCAAAGATCGAAACAGTCCCGCAGACTGGGCAAACCTGCTGGGGGTGATGCGCGATCGAGACTACGAAGCGGTTCTGTCGCTGGGAAGAAGCTGGGGCGTAGGCTTGCTGCTGTGGCTGAGCGGTATCTCAACTCGCGTGGGCTTTGCGGGAAATGGCGGCAGTGGCTTTTTGACGAATGCTGTACCGCAGAAATCCGATCAGTATGCGGCAGCAATGTATCACGACCTGCTTCAGGCATTTAAGATCAATACGCCCCGCCCTGACCTCAGCATTACGATTCCCAGCAGCGATCTCGACTGGGCAGAAATGGAGCAAAAGCGGCTGGGGGTGAGCGGTTATGTCATGATTTATCCCGGTTCTAGCGAATCGCTTCAGAAGGGAATTTATACCGAGTATCCGGTCGAGCATTGGCAGCGCATCATCGAAGATTTTCAGCAGCGTCAGCCCGATTTACCGATCGTCATTGGTCAAGACGAAGAAAACGCTGAAACAGTGACGCAACTCCTCCAGGCTTGCCCCAGTTTGAAAGTGACGAAGCCAGGAGACGTTGCCAGACTCGCCGCGATGATTGCCGGAGCAAATTTAATGATTTGTACTGAAAGTGCCCCAATGCACCTCGCGGTTGCGCTCCAGGTTTATACACTGGCGTTGTTTGGTCCAAACGAGCCGAGTCAGCTCCTGCCTCAAAGCGATAAGTTTGTAGCCATTCAGTCGCCAACCGGCAAAATGGCAAATATCTCGCCAGAACAGGTATTAGAAAAGGTCTGGGGCGGCTAGGGCTTTACTCGGTAGCTTTTGACGATCGCCTCAGCCTGCTGCTGGTAGCTCTGATAGGGCTTATTGACGCCGTACAAATTCAGAATAAAAATGGTGTCGCTGCGCTGTTCAACAAAGCTGACGGCATCCAGAGCATTATCCTGCTCGTCTTTTCCGGTCCAGTCAATGCGAATGCTGCCATCTGACTGAAGCGTTGATTTTGCCCAGGAAACGGTTTTCAGCCGATTCTGGTACTCAGTTTTGAGCGCGGCTTCGAGCTGAGGCGGAGTCAGCTTTTGTCCCTGCGCTGAGCCAAAATCTACGGCTCCGGCAAATCCCTGGTCATCCGACGCAAATGCAACGCCGCTTCCAGTGTCCTGATAAACAAAGCTTTTGGGAAACGCAATCTCAAATCGTCCTGTCTTTTCCCGATACAGCTGGGTTTCTGCCGTAACGCTGGGCGACGGAAACAGCGAAGGGACAGGAGAAGCAGACGGAGCAGGGGAGGTAGACGGAGAAACGGCGATCGCTTGCGGTGAACTCGTAGCCGTTACCGGAGACTGGCTTCGAGTCAAATTGCAGCCAGTCAGAGCGCAGAGGGGCAGTACAAACAGGGAAAAGACGCGCAGCTTCATCGAACCTAAATAAACCAATGCAAATGCGGTGTAGCTAGCATTGTAGTGATCCCAAAAGCCGTTGCGCCGATCCCCTAATGAACTCTACAGTCTTCTTAAAGAGGAGTCGATCAGCTTCATTCAGGATTTATCCTTCGTCCGATTTTGTTTCGCCCGATTTGGCTTCATCGGGTTTCGCTTCTGGCTTAAGCAGCGGGAAGGCTATCACATCGCGGATGCTGGCGCAGTCGCATAGCAGCATCACTAGACGATCGATTCCCATCCCCATTCCCCCAGTAGGCGGCATTCCGTATTCCAGAGCAGTCAGAAAATCTTCATCGACATTGTTTGCCTCTAAATCTCCGGCGGCTTTGCGGGCGGCTTGTGCTTCCAGACGTTTGCGCTGATCGATCGGGTCAGTTAACTCCGAAAAGCTGTTTGCTGTTTCCCGTCCGACGATGAATAGCTCAAATCGCTCGACCAGTTCCGGTTTGCTGCGATGCGGCTTTGCCAAGGGAGAAATTTCAACCGGATAGTCGAGAATAAACGTGGGCTGAACGAGCCTCGTTTCAACTTTCTGTTCAAAGGCTTCGTTCAGCAGTTTGCCGAGCGACTCACATGTTTTGACATCCTTAATTCCAGCTGATTGCGCCGCCGATCGCGCCTCTTCCAAAGTAGAAAACTGGGTAAAATCTAATCCGGTTTGCTCCTGCACAATCTCGTGCATTGTGATCCGTCGCCAGGGAGGAGTCAGGTCAATGTCCTGTCCCTGATAAGCAATCTTTAGCGTTCCCAGCACTGACTCTGCCGCATAAACGATGATGTTTTCGGTCAGGGTCATCATGTCGTGGTAATCGGCGTATGCCTGATAAACCTCGATCGACGTAAACTCTGGGTTGTGGCGAGTCGAGATCCCTTCGTTGCGGAAAATGCGCCCCATCTCAAACACACGCTCAAATCCGCCGACGATCAGCCGCTTCAGGTGCAGCTCAGTCGCAATTCGCAGATAGAGATCCATCTCCATTGTGTTGTGATAGGTGACAAACGGACGCGCATCTGCACCCCCCGCTTCCGGCTGGAGCACCGGAGTTTCGATTTCGATAAAGCCCTGCTGATCGAGATAGCGACGAATTGCAGCCGTAATTAACGCCCGGCGGCGAAAGGTTTTCTGCACTTCGGGATTCACGATCAAATCCACATATCGCTGGCGATAGCGTTTTTCAACGTCCGTTAAGCCATGCCACTTGTCGGGCAGGGGCAGCAGGGATTTCGTGAGAATTTCGTAGTGAGTAACGCTGACCGACAGTTCGCCCTTTTCCGTGCGGCGGATCGTCCCCTTCACGCCGAGAATATCGCCCACGTCGGTTAACTGCTTCAGGTGTTCAAACGCCTCTGCGTCGATCGCCCCCATGGATTCCTGGATTTTCTTTTTGTCCAGGTAAAGCTGGATCGTGCCCGTTTCGTCTTGTAGCGTGAAGAATGCCAATTTGCCAAATACGCGCCTTGCTACGATTCGTCCGGCGATCGACACTTCCACGTCGAGATCTTCACCCGCCGCCAGATCTGCGTATTTCTGTTGAAGCTCAGCTGCATGAGCCGTGATTTCCCAGCGATAGGCGTAGGGATTCATCCCCAGGTCTTTAATTTGGGCAACTTTTTCGAGGCGTGCCGCACGGAGATCATCAGAAGCCATAGGAACTCAAAAGAAAGAATAGTAAACCAAGAAAAACCTGCTTTAATCCTGCTGATGCGCGAACTGATAAGCCCCGATCGCTGCCAGAACAATTCCCACGGCTAGCAAAATTGGGATGCTATACCAGGGAAAGTCGGAGAGGGAATCCAAGACAATCGATCGCAAGCTGATGCTCGTGTAGGTCAGGGGCAGTAAATAGATAATGCTCTTAAACAGCAGGGGCAACCGCGTCGGGTCAAAAAATGTCGCGCCCAGAAAGGACATCGGCACAATCAAAAAGTTATTGATCAGCCCAACCCCTTCCAGAGACTTAACATTCAATCCCGCAATCACACCAAGCCCTGAGAAAATCGCGCAGTTCAGCACTAGCACCAGCAAGAACAGGGGATTCAAAAACGCCCAGTTGCCTGTGAACAGAATCGCGACTACCATCACCGCCGCCGAAGTCATCAGCCCCCGCACCACGCCCGCCAGCATCTTACCCAGAAACAACGCCATCGGGTGAACAGGGAGCAGCAGGATTTCCTCGAAGGTTTTGGAATAGAGCCGTTCGCCGCAGATCGAGAAGGTCGTACCGCCAAAGCTGATCGTCATCGAAGACAGAGCAACCATTCCCGGCAAAATGAATTCCAGATAGGAGCCGCCGCTCGGTGGACGGACGGATAAGGCACTGCCTAACCCCAAACCAAACGCCAGAATGTAGATTAAGGGCGAAATCAAACCCGATGCGATCACCTGCGGCAGACGCACCCGCAAATCGAGCCAGTCTCCCCAGAAAACCGTTAAACTATCGGCAAAAATGCTGCGAATCGAAGAAGCTTTAATCACGATGACCTGCTGACCAGTAGAACGGCAATTTCAGCCCTGCTTCTGCAAATTGGTATTGCAGAATGACAAAGAATATTATTTTTTCTTTATTTTGACACTTCCTGCAAGCTTCTATTGGCTCGATCGCATTCCTGACTCGATCGCCCCCATCATTCCCCTCCAAGTGCAGTCGATTTGTGAGGCTTCTCTTACACTGGAAATAGGAATGCTAGGGTAGAGAGTGATCAGAAGCCCGTTTGCAATTTCTGGTATATCCGCTAGTCAGCCCACTCGGTGACGCATCCCTATGATCAAACGCAGACCTCCCAAAGCACCGCCTCGATCGCCCCGCTACTCCGACGATCGTGATCGGGATTACTATGACCGAGATCCGTATATGGAAAAACCAGAGAAGCCGCAACAAAAAGGACTGCTTGGCGGAGCCTTAACCTATACGACTGCCGCAATTCTAGCAACGGTGTTTATTGTGGGCATTGGCTTGGGGATGTTTTTTGGTTCCTACACGCCGTCCTCGAACTTGAGCAGCGTTGCGACTCGTGTAGACATCGAGCAGGCATCGCCTAACCCAGAAATTTGCTTGCAGTACGGTGCAAGTGCCGTTACGGTCGACCTCAGAGCGTTCATGACGCTGAACCCGTTTAGCGTATTTGTGACTCAGCCGCGCATGGTTCCGGGCTGCGTGATGCGAAGCAGTAACTGGAATATTTTGCAGAGCCGAAACTTGATCAACGGCGAGCAGATGGCAGAGTGCCGCAGACGGATGAATACGTTTGCCTACACCGGAGACATCGACAAAGCTGATGGCAGTGCCCGAATTGACTGCGTTTACCAGAACGACGCGGCAGGCAACCTGTTCCGTCAGGCAGGCAGCAGCACATCGCCCGAAAACGATCGCCTCTAATCTCTAAGCTGTCTAATACCGTCTAATTCAAATATTTTGATACTGCAAACGTTGTTCTCTTCTACATCACCCTTCTCCTGGCGAGAGGGGTTTTTTTTGAAACGTTTGGCTAAAAGAAGTTGTGCAATTTGTTCGCTCGCAGCAGATTTAGCGGCGAGTCTGGCATTGTTGCTAAAGAAGCCTAGCGGCAATCTCTGAGATAATTTCTAGGAGATTGTTTGATTCAGTATTAGAAGTGGT
>NZ_JACJOR010000410.1:0-13740 GCF_014695615.1 Leptolyngbya sp. FACHB-711 | reverse complement strand
CAGGCTAATGCCGATCGTTGGACCAATCAGCGGAATGACTTCAAATAAGCCTACAATCAGCGTGAACAGCAGGCTGAACTTGATCTGCAAAAACAGCAGGGTTGGAATCAGACAAGCCACCATAATCAGTGCCAGCAAGACCTGACTCAGGAAAAACTGGTGAAACTGTTGCTGAAGCGAGTGGCTAAGCGCATCGCCAAATTTCTCAGGCAGCAGCCGGATCAAGCCTTTCCAGAACCGATCGCCGTACAGCAGCATATAAAACGCCAGCACAATCCAAAATACCGACGCAAACAATTGTCCCAGCGTGTTGAGGGCAAGTTCGGGCAAGCGGGCTAGAATTCCTTGAATCTGGGTGGCAAGCTGATTGGTAATTTGAGCGAGATCTAGCGGCAAATTGTTGCGATTGATCAGCGATTCCAGCCAGGTGATGTTTTGATTGCTTGCCCGTAACAAGTCGGGCAGTCCTTGCAGGAGTTGATTGGTCTGATCGATCAAAATGGGAATCAGCGTCGATGCCAGCACAATCAGCAGCACTATAAACAGCATCAGCACTAGAAAAACTGCCTGGGTTCGGCTGGAGCCAAGTTTCTGAAAGCCCTGCACCAGATAATTGAGAATCAGTGCTAGCACTGCACTCAGAACAACCAGAGTGATCAAGCCCTCAAAATACTGAAAAACCTGCGCCAAAACCCACAGATTCAGCACGATCACAGGACCGCTCAATCCGTAGAGCAAATAGCGGCGCAGCAGTTCAGAAGTTCGCATCGATCGCTACGAGGTTTCCAGGCTTCAAGACTGCATCACTTCAAGTACCTGCCGAATCACCTCAGCCGTGGGCTGATCGGTCACTGTCACCGAGCCGATCGCCGTCGGTAGCACAAATCGAACGCGCCCATCTTTGACTTTTTTGTCGCTTTGCAGAGCAGTGACGATCGCTTCCAGATCCATTCCGGCAGGCAATCGGGTGGGCAGTCCTGTTTTCTGAATCAGCGCATTCTGGCGATCGGCGGACTCCTGATCCCACATTCCCAGGGCAACGGCAATTTGTCCGGCAGCCACCATGCCGATCGCGACTGCTTCGCCGTGATTCACCACTTTGTAGCCCGTTAGACTTTCGACCGCATGACCGATCGTGTGTCCGTAGTTGAGAATGGCACGCAGTCCGGCTTCTTTTTCGTCTTTGCTAACAACGTGTGCCTTTGCCTCACAGGATGCCGAGAGAATTTGGTGCAGCAGTTCCTCGCTGACATAACGCTGCTGATCCAGTCGCTCGGCGGCTTCAAGCTGCTCAAATAGCCCCGCGTCCCAGATGACGCCATATTTGATAACTTCTGCCATGCCTGCCCGAAATTCCCTTGGCGGCAGGGTTTGCAGTACTTGCGGATCGATCATCACCAAGCGCGGCTGATAAAATGCGCCAATCAGATTCTTGCCCTGCGGATGGTTCACGCCCGTTTTGCCGCCGATCGAGGCATCTACCATTGCCAGCAAAGACGTGGGAACCTGAACAAAGTGAATTCCCCGCATCCAGGTCGCTGCCGCAAAGCCTGCCATATCGCCAATCACCCCGCCACCTAGGGCGACAATTGTAGACGATCGCTCCAGTCGATTTTCCAGGGCAACGTCATAAATTTTCTGAATCGATGCCAGCGTTTTGTAGCGTTCGCCCGCAGGCAGCATCACCGTCGCTACATCAAACCCGGAAGCGGTGAGGGAGCCGATCGCCTGCTGCCCATACTGCTTAAAAATCATGGGATTCGATACCAGCAGCACTTTCTGCCCCAGCTTGAGCGGCTGCATCCAGTGTCCTAGCTGTTCCAGTCCGCCCGACGCGATCGCGACTTCGTAAGACTGCTGCGGTAACTCCACTCGAACGATCGACTTCATGACTTGCTTCCACAAATGCCTGTGGGCTGATCTTACTCCACATTGATAGGGACTGTTGGGCAGTTCGGCGAAAGGAGGGGGACGAAAAATGCTTGAATAGGGATGTGATGTTTACTGCTTTAAAGACGGAGAAAGGTCAATGGGAGCAATTGCATATCTGCTGATTGTGGGTGGTACTACGGGATTTGCACTGGCACTGTATTTTGGACTTCGTGCTGTAAAGCTGATCTAAGCGATCGTTGTCATCGTTTGAGCAGTAGCAGCGATCTGGCATCGCCCCCCTAAATCCCCCATTCATGGGGGACTTTGAGTTTTAAAAGGCGGATTCTATTTCACCAATGGTATTGTCAGGTGTTGCTTGAGCGGCAATTCCAAGTCGGCTCACGTTGAAGCTGCATTTTCAGTTCCATTTTCAATCTGTGTTAGTTCTGGTGTTAGTTCCTGGGTTAATTCGATGACGTTTCCATCTGGGTCTTGTGTGAAGGCAGCCGATCGCCCGGAAGCACTCATTTGCAGCGCGTATCCGTGTTGTTGAAGCTGTGCTTTTGCGGCTTCGAGATCTGCGACGGCTAGAGCCAGATGCGAATTCCGCCCCCATTTTTCTGTGTTGGGAATCGTTTGGCTCAGCTCCTCATGCACAATGAGATGAATCTGCACGTCGCCAATTTGATACCAGCGTCCTGGAAATTTAAGCGATCGATCGACCTGAGGCAGTCCCAAAACGGTGCCGTAGAAGAAATCGGCTTTCTCCAGGTCAGAGACAAGAATTGCGGTGTGAAGGTAGCGGCTAATTTGAATCATTGCTTTGCTGAAAGAACTCGGTTGAACTGGCAGATGTGGCGAGCCTCTGCACGTTTATCTTGAAATTCTCTTCTGCCTTCCATTCTAAAGAACAGGGCAAAGCCTGGATCGCTTTCTGGATCGTTCTAGAGAAGTCCTCTGGCTCTAAAGAACTTGTTAGGATAAAGTCTGAAATCGATCGCGCTACCCTTGCCTGCGAGAGTTCCTGTCAACTTACTCCTTTTCCTGACGCTGTTCATGAATATTTTCACCGATCTCCTGTCCAAGTCTCCCGCGTTGTCCGTTCGTCCTCAAAAGCAGCGACGCACGGTGGAAATCAAAACGCCTCAAGAAATTGAAATTATGCGGCAGGCGGGGGCGATCGTTGCCACAGTTCTCAAAGAAATCTCTGAGCTGGTCGAGCCGGGCATGACAACGGCGGATCTGGATGCCCATGCGGAAAAGCGAATTCGCGAAATGGGCGCAACGCCAAGCTTTAAGGGCTATTACGGGTTTCCAGCTTCGATCTGTGCCTCGATTAACGATGAAGTGGTTCACGGCATTCCCAATCCCAAGAAGGTGATCCGGCGCGGGGATGTGCTGAAGGTCGATACCGGGGCATTTTTTAACGGATTTCACGGGGACTCCTGCATCACGATCGCCGTTGGCAAAGTCACGCCTGCTGCCCAAAAGCTAATTCAGGCGGCGGAAGCAACGCTTTACAAAGGCATTGAGCAAGTGAAAGCCGGAAAGTGTCTCTTAGATATTGCCGGAGCGGTGCAAGACCACGCCGAGGCAAACGGCTTCAAAATCGTAGAGGACTATACGGGGCACGGTGTTGGGCGCAATCTACACGAAGAACCTTCGGTGTTCAACTTCCGCACCCACGAAATGCCCAATGTCCGCCTTAAACCCGGTATGACGCTGGCGATCGAACCAATCATTAATGCAGGCTCCAAGCACACCCGCACCCTTTCCGATCGCTGGACGGTGGTCACGGTTGATCGCAGCCTCTCTGCCCAGTTTGAACATACGGTGCTGGTCACGGAAGAAGGCTACGAGATTTTAACCGATCGATCGAAGGTGTGATTGAAGGCGTGATTGCTCGGGGCTTGGATTGAGCGTCGGGTCGGGGGCAGTTTGAGAGCCATTTTGATGATTCAAACTGCCCCTTTGGAAGGGTTTATTCCTGGTTTGTCTTAACTTGCCTGCCCAACTCGCGCTTTTGCGGCTGCAAGTGCCTGTCTCACCTGCTCAAACCCCGTTCCGCCGTAGCTATTGCGCGCTGCAACCACCTGACGCGGGGCGATCGCCTCATAAATGTCCGACTCAAACTTGGGGTGAATGCTCTGCCATTCTTCGAGCGTTAGATCCTTAAGCAGTTTGCCTGCGCTGAGCGAGGTTTTGACGACTTTGCCCACAAGATTGTAGGCTTCGCGGAAGGGAACGCCCTTGGCTGCCAGGTAGTCGGCGACATCGGTGGCGTTGGAGAAGTCTTCATCCACAGCGCCATTGAGGCGATCGACCCGAAACACTAAGCCTTCCTGCATCAGAATGGTCATTGCTTCCAGGCAAGCCTGCACCGTTTTGACCCCATCAAAGAGGGCTTCTTTGTCTTCCTGTAGGTCTTTGTTGTAGGCGAGGGGCAGTCCTTTCATCAGCACGAGCATGGCTTGCAGATGCCCAAACACGCGCCCGGTTTTGCCCCGTACCAGCTCCGGCACATCGGGGTTTTTCTTTTGCGGCATAATGCTGGAGCCTGTGGCGCAGCTATCGGTGAGGGTGACAAAGCGAAACTCCTCTGATGCCCAAAGAATCACTTCCTCCGACAGGCGGGACAGGTGAACCATGATCAGACTCGCTGCCGCCAGAAACTCGATCGCAAAATCTCGATCGCTCACCCCGTCCAGGCTGTTGGCATACACGCGACCAAAGCCGAGCTGTTCTGCTGAGTAGTGGCGATCGATCGCAAAGGTCGTTCCCGCCAGTGCTCCGCAGCCCAGAGGCGAGATATCCACTCGCTTGTAGACATCGCCAAGCCGTTCCCAGTCGCGATCAGTCATTTCCACATACGCCAACAGGTGATGCGCCAAACTGAGGGGCTGCGCCCGTTGCAGATGGGTATAGCCAGGGATCAGGGTTTCGATATGCTGGTCTGCCAGGGTGAGCAGCACGGTTTGAAACTGGCGAATTTGCTGCCGGATGATCTGGATCTGGTCGCGCAAATACAGCCGGGTGTCGGTTCCGACCTGATCGTTCCGCGATCGAGCCGTGTGCAGCTTTTTGCCCACATCGCCCACCAGTTCGGTCAGCCGTCGCTCGACTGCGAAGTGAACGTCCTCAGCATCCACTCCCGGCTTAAAAAAACCCTGCCGATGCTCCTGCCGGATTTGCTCTAGCCCTGTGACCAGGGTTTCTCCTTCCTCGGGGGAAATAATGCCTGTTTTTGCCAGCATTCTAGCGTGTGCTTGTGACCCGGTGAGGTCGTACTCGATTAGCTCAAGATCAAAGCTGATACTGGCATTAAAGCGGGCAATTGCCGGATGGAGAGCCGCCTCAAACCGCTGGCTCCAGGTTGCAGGTGGAGAAGATAGATTACTCAAAGCGCGAATCTCCAATCAAGAGCGGGTCAATCATCGCATTCAGGGTGCGTTCAAATCGCGTTCATTGCGAAATCCTAGCGATTGTACCGCGATCGGTTTTGCGAGAACTGTTCGCTGGGAAACGAGCAGATTAGAACCTTGTATTGCGCCTAACTGCGAAAAACAATTTCTTAATGCTGCCCAACTGTAGTTTTGCCCAACCAGAATGCTGCCCAATCGTAGTTTTGCTCAACCTGATGCTGACGAAGTGGGACTTTTAGCCGTAGGTGGTGAGTCCCCGGACGATATAGCCAATCACAAACCCGGCGAGCATTGCCCAGGCTTGACCCGATTTGACAAAGTTATTCAAAGTGGTACGCGTTCCCTTAAACACATCGGTTTCAAACTGCTCCGCCAGGAGTGTCTGCATGGCATCGAAGGGATGGTGGAAATCGATCGAAACCTGTCCGAGCAGGTGATGGCTAGCATCGCTCCACGAAGCATCAGGCAACCAGAGCAGGAGTGGGTCGATCAAATGATCAATCATGTGAATAACGGACATAAGCAGAGATAATCGGGGAATAGAAGGAAATGAAACGAACCTAGTTTGCCACAGTTCTGGAATTGCGGCACAGGAATTTGGGAAAGCGTTGCAGAAGGGGCTGCCTTAACCAGGTCTGTTCCTGATTCTTCCTCATTTCTGCGGATTTCTGCGGAACGGTTCGTGCGATTGAAGGAGTTCGGGTCGATGAGTTTCAAAATGGCAACTCTCAATGGGCGATTTGGGATGGCACTTTAGATAGCCTGGATGATGAGATAGTCTGGATGATGCCGCGAGGTTCTGTTTGCAGCGGTGCGATCGCCTGAGCCCTCAGAGTGAGTCCTGCCGCAATCGATTGGTTAGGGCAATCTTTCTGATGAAATAGGCATCTTTTTTAAGCAGTTGAGTAGACGGTTGAGGACAGCCAACCCTCGATCGCTTGAATCTGCACTTCGTAATTTGTGCCTTACGGAATTGAAACTCCCTATGGTTTCTTTTACACGGTTTTCCTTTATATAGGCTTTATTAAGGAAGGATGAGGTAACGATTCTAGGGAGAAAAAACGTGGAAGCAATCCGTAAAAATCGTTAGAAACGATACATTTAGAACGAAAAAAATTTCACTTTTTCCACTTAGTCAAACGAAATTTATAAAGATACTTCTATTCGCTTTCACCTGCTATAGTAAGTGCTCGTTGCTGCCGGATATTTTGAATTCAACTCCGCAACCTATGTAAATTCCGAATAAAAAGATCCGTACTGTGCTGAAGTTACGGATTGTTCTCGTATAAACAAGTAGACCGAGCCGATCGACTGATTCGTTGTTTCTACACGAGTTCACTGAAAATCATGGCTACTTCACGCTCCTTGCTCCTTTCCGTATGTCTATCGGGCTTCGTTTTTTCGGCTGCAACGCTGCCCCTGCTCTTCCTGGGTTCTCGTCCGATTACCGTTGAAGTTGAGGAAAAACCGCTGCTGACGGGTCGAATTCAAGACCTGGCATCCCCTTATCTGGGGCTTGTGGCTGGGCTGAGTGCCGGAGTTGGGCTGCTTGCTCTGTCGCTCACTGAATGGCGAAACACGGCTCGAACGCTGAATCAAACCCGCGATCGGGTATCTGCGCTAGAACAGCAGCTTCGACAGCAGGAACACCAGGTTGAAAGTCTCAAGTTTTCTGAGTCCAGGCTTCAAAGTCAAGGACTCAGCTTTTTTTTAGATCCGGGTGATGCTGTTTTGCCGGGGGCAGCCTCCCTTCATTCTGCATCTACCTTTGCACCGGTTCATGCAAATCCGGCGCACTATGCTGCCTCGCATAACTCGAACTCACACAGCTCCAATTCACACAGCTCGATCGCCCATCAGTCCGGTTTCCACCATCAGGCATCTGCTCAGATCGAGGAATTAAAGACTGCTTTAAAGCAGTTAACGAATCAGGTTGAACAGCTCCAAAACCCTGAATCCAGAGATTCGATCGCTCACTCGATCAATCCTTCGGTCAATGCTTCGGCTCGTGCTTGAGTCAGGAAAAATAATTACTTGTGTTCGTTGAGTTAGGTTTGCGATCGTCAATTTTTGCTGCTTACTTCTGTTGATTTTACTGATAGTCTTCGGTCTACACTCCATTCTGTTCGCAATTGCCATTTAATTCGATTTATTGGATTGGTTTTTGTTTTGCTTCATGTGATTTCACGGTTTCATTCTTCGACTGTTTTGTGGCGAATGTCTAAATCATGTGCTTGAGTTAAGACAACAATAAGTGGAGGCGATCGTCTTGGTCATTGGTCGCTGGTCATTGGTTATTCGTGACTGATAACTGATAATTGATCTGTTGTTGCTCAATAACGATTTCATTCTTTTGGGTTTAATTGGGTTCCCTGCTGGGTGTGCTGCAAAACTTCAGTGATTCAGAATTAATAGATTTCGCACTGATTCGTTGCGTCCATTCAGGAATTGTGTCTTTGGAAATTTATTCCAACTGGAATTAGCCGTATGAATTCCTCTCTTCCCTTTCGTCCGCGACTACCCCGGAAGGGGAACCGCTTCGCCTCAAGTCTGCCCCATCGCCTGTCCTATCGCCTCGCCTGGAGTGCGGTTTTGAGTCTGGGACTCTGGAGTATGGGAAGCTCGACCCTTGCTTTGCTCAGTGCCTCTGCCCAAACTGTTCCTTCTTCTGTGCTCAATGCCTATACGCTGCTGGATCAGGGCTTAGTGAATCAGGCAATTGCCCGGTTTGAACAGCTACTTCAGCAAATGCCCCAGTCGCTTGAAGCACGTTTGGGTTTAGCGATCGCCTATCGTCGTGCCGGACGGGATGCTGATGCGTTTCAGGCATACGAGCGAGTCTTGGCGATCGATCCCAATAACCGCTTAGCCCGGCTGAGCCTGGGAACGTTAGGCGGCTATCGTCCTGAATGGCACGAGCGCGGCATCGCTGCCCTGAGCGAACTGATTCAGCGCAATGCAGAAGACGCGGAAGCCCTTGCCCAGCGTGCTTTGCTATATATCTACCAGGGACAGTTTGACGCTGCCGTCGCAGACTACGAAAAAGTGCTGCAAAAAGACCCCACTCCCGAAGTGCTGCTGGGAGCGGCGCAGGCATACGGCTATCAAGGTAACTTTACTCAGAGTCTTACGCTGTTCGATCGTTATCGACAGACGGGTAAACCGCTTCAGGGCGATCCTGCGATTGCCTATGCCAGGGTTTTGCGCTTGACCGGAGAACCGACCGCTGCCGTTCAGGTGCTAGAAAATCAGCTTCGATCGCAGCGCAGGCTCACGCCGGATGCCATTCGTATGCGGGCAGAGCTTGCTTTAACCTATGCCGCCCTGCAACGGTTCGATCGCGCTACAACTGCGCTGGCCCCTCTGCGGGAACGATCGGATTCGCGCATGATACTAGGGCGGACTTTGATGGCGATCGGACAAATCCCGACTGCGCCGATTAGGAATCGAGAAGCGTTCTTGAATGAGGGAATTGCGCTGTTTCAGTCGGTGCTGACAGATCCAGAAGTGTCAGTCCAGACGCAGCGAGAAATTGCGGACGTGCTGGCAGGTGTTCCTCAGTCCCAATCCATTGCCCTTGCGGTTTATCAGCGATTGGGACAAATTCAGCCGGATGATCGCGGCTTGCAAACTCGGCTTGCGGTGCTGGAGTATGAGAGCAGCAAACGTTCCGAGGCGGATCTGCTGACGCGGCTGACTCAGCTATTGCAAACGCTGCCCCCAGAAGCAGACCAACAGCAGACGATCGCTGACGCATTAATCCAGATTAAGCAGCCCAACCCGATGCTGCTGCCGCTTTACGAAAACCTGGTGCGATCGGGCGTGGCTCAGCCAATGCTCTATTTCCGAATTGCTCAGATGTATCTGCGGCAGGGCAAATACGACACGGCGCGATCGGTGCTGGCGACCTATAAGCAGGCATCCCCTGAGCAGCCCAATCTGGTCGCAGAACTGCTGCTGGCGGCGATCGATCAGCGCGAGGGCAATCTGGAAGACAGTATTCGCCGCTATCAAGCCATTATTGATAGCAAACCCCAGAACCCGGACATTCTGGGTGGGGCACTGCAAGGGTTAGCCGGAGTGCGGCAGGCAGAGGGAGCGTACCGGGAGGCACTGCTGCTTTATAACCAGGCGATCGCTCTCAATCCTCAAGACCCAGCCCAGCAGCTTGGACAAGCCAGCCTGCAATATCAGGCAAATATGCTGTCGCGATCGGAGGCAGAAGCGATTCTGCGGAGCTGGTTAACCAGTCAGCCGCTCACGAATACTCCGCCAGAGCTGTATAGTCTGGTTGCCGCGCTGCCCGCGAACCCGGCTTACGAAATGCTCTATCGGGCTTTGGTCCAGGCAGACCCAACCCAAATTGGGGTACAGGTGCGGCTGGCGGAAGTCATTGCAAAGCAAAATCAAACGGCGGCAATGGCATACGTCGATCAGCTAATTGCCCGCGACCCTGATGATTTGACCGGTTACTTTCTCAAGGGTCAGATTGCTCAGCAGGTCGATGATTTGAACCAGGCAGCCGCCGCCTATGAGGAGATTCTCAAGCGGGAGCCTCAAAATGTGGACGCTCTGTCTGCCCTGGGCGGGGTGAGATTTCAGCAGCGACGCTATTATGCCGCCGTGGATCTCTACAGTGAAGTGCTGGCAATCCGACCCAATCACACGATCGCCCGCAATGCCCTCTCCAGCCTGGAAGGCGTTTTGAAGCGCAGCATTCCGGCACTCCGGCAGGCTCAGCAAAGGCGTCAGGCAGAAAATCAAATCCCTGTCAGTCCTGTGCCGACTCCGCTACCCTCCGCCGAATTTCAGCCGCAGGAAGATACGCCGCTGCCGTGGGAAAGCCGCTCTTGATTGATCTGTTGATTCGCTGTTGATTGGTCTGTTAATTCACCTGTTACTTCATTGCTGATTCATTTGGCGATTCACGCATGACAAAACTGCTGCTTTTCCTAACAGGAATGACCGCGCTGGTGCTGGGTGGATGTACGCCCGCTGCTCCACCTGTGGCAGCCCCTTCGCCGATTCTGATTGTCTCGCCTGCTGGCGAACCCGATGCGTCTGCGAAACGGGCAGAAATTTTGTCGCAAAGCTGGCAAACCTATAAGCAGCGATTTATTCAGGCAGATGGCAGAGTCATCGATCGCGAAGCAAACGATCGCACGGTGTCTGAAGGACAGGCATATGCCATGCTGCGAGCGGTGATGATGGACGATCGCCCTACGTTTGAGCAAACCCTTGCCTGGGCGGAGTCCAACTTGCAGCGTCGGGATGCTCAGGGTCGTCCCACCGATTCGCTGTGGGCATGGAAATGGGGCAAGACGGATCAGGGCAGCTGGGGGACGATCGACGGAAATTTTGCCAGTGATGCGGATATTGATGCGATTACTGCGCTGATTTTGGCGGCGCGGCGGTGGAACCGTCCTGAATATTTGGGTCTTGCCCGTACCAAGCTAGAGGATTTGTGGGAAGTTTCGACCTTCTACGTGCCTGCGGCTTCTTTCAATCAATCTGGTCGTCGCTATCTGCTGCCGGGACCGATCGCCGCCTTTCTGCGGTCGGATGATCCTACAGGGTCTACTGCGCCCGATCGCTTGGTGCTGAATCCGTCTTATTTTGCTCCGGCTGCGTTTCGGCTATTTGCCGGGATTGACCCGGAACGGGACTGGATGAGTCTGGTAAACAGTAGCTACGAAATTCTCAACGATGGGGCAGCGATCTCGAAACTTGGACTACCGAGCGACTGGATTGTGTTGAACCTGAGTACGCGAAGGCTAGAACCCGCCCCGCCCAATTTTTCCCTGCGATCGCTTTATAGCTTTGATGCCTACCGGGTGTGGTGGCGCGTTGCGCTTGATGCGGTCTGGTATCAGGAGCCGCTTGCCCAAAGATTTCTGCAAACCCATCTAGAACCCTTGAAAAAACAGTGGCAGACCGAGCAAAAAATTCTGGCGCGGATTGATCTTGAGGGACAAGCGATCGTCTCTTATGAATCGACCGCACAGTATGCCATGCTGTATGCCGCTTTTACTGCCATTGATTCATCGATCGCATCCCAGATTGAGCAGCAAAAGCTAATTCCCACTTATCAAAACGGTTTTTGGGATAACGATATCGCTTATTACACGCAGAATCTTGCCTGGTTTGGGCTGGCGTTTCCCTATGGTTTAACGGTCGATTGGCGCAAGGCGCAGCATGGTTTCACTCAGGCTCTGACTTCAGGTGTTTAGTTTTGTTCTTCAGCTTGTTCTCTAGTTTGTAATCCGCTTGTGGTGTGTCGGTTTCTGGTTTTTTCACGACTTTATCAACGAATCGAATGTCAGTTAATTAGTTCAAGCCTGTAGTTGATTTTTGCACTTTCCAAGTCACTGTGCATTTACTGTTTGATTCGATGGTAAGTGCATCATTCATTTACCCTTCCTAAAATCTATGATGTCTGACTGGTTTAATTTGTTTCGATTCTGGTTCTCTCGAAAATCATTCCGGTTTGCAATTTTGCTGCTGTTATTTTGCTGTAGCACGATCGCTGTGAGCTTAGTTGCGGTTGGCGATCGCGCCCAAGCAACTCAGCCACTTCAGCAAGCAGAAGAACAAGTGATTCGCAAATTTGCTCTGCCTGAAGATCCTGCCCCGGCTCCGGTATATCGTCCTGCCCCAGCTCCGGTGTATTCCCCTCGCTACTCACCCGAACCTGCCTATTTCCCGGAACCGCCTGCTCCTGTTTACTCAGCTCCGCGTCGTGCGATGAGTGCGCCTGCTCCGGTTGCCCGGACGGAAAGCAGCGATGTGAAAAAGGCTGACACTTCTGCAAAACCAAATCCGGTGGAATATGTGTGGGAGTTTAACCGTAGCCCGGAAACCGGAAATCGGCTGCGGCTAGAAGGCGTTTATCCTGAAGTGCGGCTGGGCTTTACCCGCGCGCGCAACTGGCAGGTGCAGTCCGCAAAGGCAATTATCGAGTTTCGCCAGTCAGCATCGCTGTTGCCCAAAAAGTCGAATCTGACGGTGCGGATTAACGATACGACGTTGGGCACCGTGCCGCTGAATCGCACAAATAATCAGACGGGAAAGGTTGCCTTTAACATTCCAGTCAATTTAATCCAGAACCAGAATGAGATCTCGATTCTGGCAGAGCAGCAAACCGACGAAAACTGTACCAATCCCAACACGCCCACGCTATGGACAGAGATTTTGCCCACGTCGAAGATTGTGTTCAGCTTTTTGCCGCAGCCCGTCACGCTGGACTTTAGCCGCTATCCTTATCCGATCGCCGATGAGTTCAGTCCTGAGCCAAACCAGATTGCTTATCTGCGTCCAAAAACGATGCAGTCTGACTGGTTGACGGCGATGACTCGCTATCAGGCAGAGCTGGGACGGCTGATAGGCTTTCATCCGCTCAAAACCCGCGTAGTAGACAATATTAGCCAGCTTAAAACCGAGGAACGCCTCGTGATTATGGGCACACCCGCAACCCAACCTTTGCTAGTGACCTTGAAGCTACCTTTTACGCTGAAAGAGGGACGTATGCTCGACGGGGAGCAAAAGCCGCTGCCCGATGATGTGGGCGTGTTGATGCTGACCACGCTGCCCGAAAAGCAGATTCCCGTCCTGGTGGCTGCCGGAAACGGCACTGCTGGAATGAACAAAGCCGTTCAATTTCTGGTACAGACCAAAGATCGTCAGCTCGGAACCGGGCAGGCTCTCTTAGTAAACAATCTAGAGTCGCCCCAATCACCAGAACCAAGGGATTGGGCAGGCTATTTGCCCAACGCCGATCGCTTTAAACTGAGCGATGTCTCGATCGATCGCAACGCATTCTTCGTGGATAAAACCGTACGGGGAACCAGAGCGGCTCCTGTCGAGATTCCTTTTCAGACCTTACCGGGCGATCGGGTGCTGCGCGGCAGTACAGTGACGCTGAATTACAGCTACAGCCCTCAGGTCAACCCCCGCAATTCCACGGTGGAAGTCGCGCTGGACAATATTACGCTGGGCGCAGAGCCGCTTCGCGCTCGAAATGGAGGTCGCCATTCGTTTACGGTGAATCTGCCTGATGATGGGGTGCGTCCTGACTCGAAACTGTATGTCCGGTTTATGCTGCATCCGCAGGACAATCAAGTGTGCGGACTGGAAGCCGATCGCCAGCTTTGGGGTACAGTTCACAGCGATACGGGTGTTCATCTGGTGCGTGATACGGTGATTCGCCTGCCCGATCTGAATTTGGTAAAGGCGGGCTTTCCCCTGGCTGCGCCGCAGGATCTCTCGACCACCGCAGTGGTTTTACCCGATCAACCCTCGGATGCTGAAATGAATTTGCTGCTGGCGCTAAGCCGCAGACTGGGGCGCATTACCCAATCAGAGTCAATCCAGCTTCAAACCTATCTTGCTAAAGATGTGACGCCGGAAGTGAAAGCCGAGAAGAGTTTGGTGGCGATCGGGCTTAGCG
>NZ_JACJOR010000041.1:0-6044 GCF_014695615.1 Leptolyngbya sp. FACHB-711 | reverse complement strand
TATGAGAACTACTGAATGAGAACCTATGCCCCAGGGCAATCGGTCGTCTGTCTCAAAATCAGCTAACTCCTGTTTCAGAAGAGGTTTGAAAAGTGGAGATAGTGATTCGAACCGCCCCCACAGTTTCCCTTTCTGTTCCTTATCAAGGGAGATTTTAAATAGACTTGAATGGACTTTGAATGGAATACAGTGGGCAAAAGCCTGGGATTGAAGCCCAGGATTAGGGAACTTTGAACAAAAGTAAAGACTGCATCGGAAGCCCTTAGATTGGGGGTTGGGGGCAAAGGCAGCACCTTTGATACTTCTTAAACATCCTCTAATGAAGCAGGCTGAATAGAGCAATTGTATTACAGCCTAAGAAGTAGGATTGCTTAATGACATCCACCGAAAGCGGCATTCTAGCAAGGAAATCAAGGGCTATCGCGATTTTTGAGCACGAAGCGACAGTCCCTAGAGCGGTGGTTCGTGTGCTGCTCTGATCAAACAGCATCATTACAATGCAAAACAATTTCCCCTGCAGGGCGATCGCAGCCACTCACATTCTTGAGCGAAAAGTAAACTTGAGTCATGCTAGAGGGCAGCGTCTTGATTGCAGGATGCCCAGTTCTATTCGTCTGTCTGCTATGTCGATTAAAAATTTGACTTCGTTCGGTTTGCTTATCTTCATTCCGATTTCGATCGCTGCCGAGCGGCTAGGGTGGGGTGCTTTAGCCGTGTTTTTCACTGCCGCAATCGCGATCGTGCCTTTGGCGATCTGGCTCAGCACTGCCACCGAGGAAGTTGCGGTTGTTTCGGGTCCGTCGATCGGGGGCTTGCTGAATGCGGTATTTGGCAATGCCACAGAGCTAATCATCGCGCTGGTTGCACTCAAGGAAGGCTTGGTGGAAATCGTGAAAGCCAGCATTACCGGAACAATTATTAGCAATTTGCTGCTGGTGATGGGGTTGTCGATGCTGCTGGGCGGGCTGCGCTACAAAGAGCAGGAATTTAAGCCGATCGTGGCACGGGTGAACGGCTCAACGATGACGCTGGCAGTAACGGCGATCGTGCTTCCGGCAACGGTAGTTTCGACTTCGCAGGGGGTTGCGCCCCAGGCGATCAGCCAGCTTTCGGCAACGGTGGCGATCGTCCTGATTGCGGTTTATGCGCTGACGCTGCTGTTTTCGCTAAAGACGCACAGCTATCTTTATGAAGTTGGACTGGCTGACCTGGAAGAAGGCGAATCGGGAGAACCGCATGAGAAACCGAATCTAACCCTTTGGATTGGCGTGTTGCTGGCTGCGACGATCGGAGTTGCCTTTGAGTCTGAGATCTTTGTGGGTGCGGTTGAGGAAGCGACAGCCGGATTGGGACTCACCCCGCTCTTTACAGGCGTGATTTTGCTGCCGCTGGTAGGGGGTGCTGCCGAATATGTGACTGCCGTGCGGGTGGCGATGAAAGACAATATGGATCTGTCTGTCTCGGTAGCGATGGGATCAAGTCTGCTGGTTGCGCTGCTGGTGGCGCCGCTACTGGTGCTGGTTGGGCAGGCGATCGGACAGCCAATGGATTTGAATTTCAATTTGTTTGAAGTCGTTGCTGTGACGATCGCCGTGATTATTGCGAACCTGATTAGCTTAGATGGGCGATCGAACTGGCTGGAGGGCGTGCTGCTGCTGGCAACTTATACCGTTTTGGGAGCCGCGTTCTATTTCCATCCGGCGATCGTGTCTGCGGTGAACTAATTTCATTCATCAATCCTGCTTGAATCTCGTTACTTGAATCTTGATCTCGTTCAATGCCCGCTTGCCTCAATTTGCGAATATCGGAGGGTGAATGTACGTTTTGATTGGCGGAGCCGGACTAATGGGACTAAACCTGGCGCAAAGGCTGGTCGATCTGGGACACACGATCGCCCTGATTGACATCGATCCGGTTGCCTGTCGCTATGCCCGTGAGCAGCTCGGCGTGATGGCATTTGAAGGGAGTGCGGTGAGTACTGATCTGCTGATGGAAGCAGGCATTCGCAAAGCAGATGTGCTCGCTGCCGTCCTACGAGAAGATGCGCTGAATCTGGCAATGGTTGCCCTGGCGAAACACTACGGCGTGCCGCAAATTCTGGTGAGAATGCGCCATCGCGACTTCGCCGAACCCTATCGGATTGCCGGAGCAACATCGATTACCAATGCGGTGGATCTGGCAGTTTCCACAATGGTGAATGCGATCGAGTATCCCCAGGTGGAGTCAATGATGCACTTTGAGCAGGATCAGATCGAAGTCTTAAAGCTGCCAATTCCCTCAACTTCGGCGATCGTCGGTCATCGTTTGGTAGAGCTAGCGCAAGACCCCCAATTTCCCGAAGGACTGCTGATTATTGGCTATCAGGCACACCCGCATGAGGATCTGATCATTCCCAACGGCAATACGGTAATTGAGGGTGACTCGACGGTGCTGATGGTGACGAAGCCGGGGGTGTTGCATCAGGTGATTGATTATATGCAGGGGGTGGAGAGATAAGGGAATGGGGAGATAAGGAGATAAGGGGGAATTAGGTAGGGCAGTATTTAGGCTTGCAGGAATTCTGGGGCGATCGAGTGATTTTCGAGGGTTCTTAAATAATTTTTGAATAGTGTAGAAATTTATGCTTTTGCTATCGCATCACAGACTGGGCGAATACAGTCTGGGTGAATAAACTCACAATTTAAGCCTGCCCGATTAAGTCTTTGTAATAATCATTCAAGTCATATCAAAGCTGCGTATAAACTAAGAGATCGTCTAGATTCAGTTGAATCAATTTTGATTAGGTAAGATTTTTCCTAATCGAATTGGCTCGGCTGATTTGATTGAGTTGGGGCTATTCGTTTGAGATGAAATCCTACTGAGACAGGATGAGTGCGATCGATTAGGTTGCTGTCGCCAGGCTGCTGAGAATATCAGAATCGAGAGGGCTAGGAAGTCGTTCTCCGAATTAGGAGTTCTGCCCCTACATTGAGTTCTCATTGCAGCTGCAAAAGCGATCGACGGCTAAAGTTGATTTCAAAAATAAGGACGGCTAATTAACAACTGACCGCAAAGCACAAATCCTTAATAAATAAAATTCGATCGGAGATTCCTAAAAATGTTTTCAAGAAGAATCGTTACAAAATTACTGCTGTCTCTATTCACGTTTTCTCTGATTGTTGCCTGTGCCCAAACGAATACGCCTGACCAGGCAGCCTCGACTGGTTCATCGGGCGGTTCTGGAGCAACAGGGAATGCAATTCCCATTGGGGTCGCCGTAGCGCAAACCAGCAACGTTGCTCTGTTAGGTCAGGAACAGGTACTTGGCGCAAAAATTGCTGAAACCTACTTCAATGACCAGGGCGGCGTGAACGGAACTCCGATCAGGCTCGTACTCCAGGACACCGCAGGCGATGAGCAGGGCACGATTAACGCTTTTAACGCGCTGATTACTCAAGACAAAGTGGTCGGTATTGTCGGACCAACCCTTTCCCAGCAGGCGTTTGCTGCCGATCCAGTTGCCGATCGCGCTAAAGTTCCAGTACTGGCTCCATCGAATACGGCAAAGGGAATTCCCCAGATCGGCGAATATATCGCGCGGGTGTCGGCTCCGGTTGCGGTTGTGGCTCCAAACGCGCTAAAGACGGCTTTGACGATCAATCCCAACATCAAAAACGTTGCCGTTCTGTTTGCTCAAAATGATGCCTTCAGCAAATCAGAAACCGAAACGTTTCAAAATGCTGTGAAGGAAGCGAATCTGAATCTCACCACGGTGCAAAAGTTCCAGACGACGGACACCGATTTTCAAACTCAAGCAACAAATGCCATTAATACCAATCCTGAACTGGTGATTATTTCTGGATTGGCAGCAGACGGTGGCAACTTGGTGAAGCAGCTTCGCGATCTGGGTTATCAGGGCTCGATTATTGGCGGTAACGGTTTGAATACATCGAACATCTTTCCGGTTTGCAAGAAAGATTGCGACGGCATTTTGATTGCTCAAGCCTACAGCCCGGAACTTGATAATCCGATTAACAAAGCATTCCGCGAAGCCTACAAATCACAAAATCAGAAAGAGCCACCTCAGTTTAGTGCCCAGGCATTTACAGGCGTTCAGGTGTTTGTTGAAGCACTCAAATCACTTGATAACAAAACCAAGCTCAATACTCTATCGCTAGAGCAACTGCGATCGGAACTCAACAAAGAAATTCTGGCAGGCAAATACGAAACGCCGATCGGTTCAATTGCCTTTGATTCTGAAGGCGAAATTCAGCAGAGCCAGTTTTATGTCGCACAAATCAAGATGGACGCGGACGGCAATAACGGACGATTTGAATTCTTGAAGTAGTAGGATATTTGAGAAGTTGCGTAGGTTCTGCGTTGCTTCTTAAATTTCCCGTTAATGAGGGATTTTGAGACTGAAGAAGGATCTGTTTTTAGCAGAGTCGAAAACGGTTTTGAGGATGAGGCTTGCAAGATTGATAAGGTGAGTATTACCTTCTCTATCTTTGATTGGATCGATCGCCTCCAAAGCGTCAAATAAAGCATCAAAGTATCTCTGAAAAGCCGCAATTGTGCTTTAATTCGCTCTGCTAACTCTCTAACTTGGCAGGAAATACGCCTTCTCAAGTTCAAAGTTCCCCAATATTAGGGAATGTGGGGGGCAATGCAGGATCTCGAAGACTCCTGAAACAACTTGTTAAAACCCCGATCGATCCCCTGATTGACTTCGCTTCTTCTTCCTATGGATTTCACCGTCTTTCTGCAGCAGCTTCTCAATGGATTATCGATCGGCAGCGTCTATGCCATCTTTGCTCTGGGCTACACGCTGATCTTCTCAATTCTTGGCATTATTAACTTTGCTCATGGAGCCGTTTTCACGCTGGGAGCCTATTTTACCTACACGTTAACGGGCGGCAAATTTGGATTTAATGGACTATTGGCAAATGCAGCATTACCGATTCAATTCCCCTTCCTGCTTGCCCTGATTTTTGGCAGTTTAATTGCGGGATTCGCCTCGGTTTTGATTGAGCGATTTGCCTTTCGTCCGCTGCGAAAGCGTAAGGCAGATTCGCTATTAACGCTGGTTTCGAGTCTGGGTATGGCAGTGGTAATTGTCAATTTGATTCAGTATCTCGTTGGCGCAGAAATTTATACCTTTTCTGACAATATCTACGGCAATTTACCTGCTTCGGTGAACTTTGGCACAGCCGATCGTCCCGTGCCGATTAGAACTGTTCAAGTCGTGATCTTTGGCGTGTCTGCCGTTCTGGTTGCAATCCTGACCTATCTGATTAGCTTCACGCGCATTGGTAAGGCACTGCAAGCTGTTGCAGAAGACGCAACAACCGCCAGTCTTTTAGGCATTAACACCGAAAAATTTATCACGCTAACTTTTTTCCTCAGCGGCTTTCTCGGCGGCGTTGCAGGCACATTAGTTGGCTCCAGCGTCAGTATTGCCGGACCCTATTTTGGCATTTCGTTCGGCTTAAAAGGCTTAGGCGTGATTGTGCTGGGCGGATTAGGTAATATTCCCGGAGCGGTTTTGGGCGGGCTGGTAATCGGTTTGGCAGAAGCTTTCGTCCCCGCCGACTATTCAGGCTACAAAGAAGCGATCGCCTTCGCCCTCCTCTTTATCGTCCTCCTCGTTCGCCCCCAGGGTCTTCTGGGACGCACCTTCGCCCAAAAAGTCTAACCCCCATCTCCTTACCTCCTCATCTCCACCCCTCAATGCTCTCCTTCCTCAATACCTACGGTTTTCTAATTGTCTCCATGCTATTCGGGGCAATGCTGGGGCTTTCGGTTTATTTGCCGCTTATGGCAGGTCAACTGTCGCTGGCATCGCCCGGATTCTATGCGTTAGGAGGTTATATTGCGGCGATTCTTTCGACTCAGGTTTTTAAGTTTTCTGGCAGCACCTTTCCGCTAGTTTATGTGTTTGTTGAAATGGCAATTGCGGCGATCGTTTCAGCAATCCTTGCCGTAGTTTTAGGTATTCCGGTTCTGCGATTGAGAGGAATTTATCTGGCAATTGCAACGATCGCATTTGTCGAGATTCTAAGAGT
>NZ_JACJOR010000409.1:0-23327 GCF_014695615.1 Leptolyngbya sp. FACHB-711 | reverse complement strand
TCAAAGACATGTCTCCCCAATCAGATTGCCATTCAGCGGAGCTAACTCGCCCAGAGCGGGTGATATCTAGCCAAAGCCTCCACTCAGGCGAATTTATCATTGAACATCAGATTCAGCCTGCTGGCGAATGTGATGTATCAGGCGGATTAACCCATCACGTTCTGCTGCTTGAATTGAGCAACGTTTCACGACAAATATTCTGCATGGATGGGCGATCGCATGATGACTCACTGCACCGAGGCGATCTTCTGTTAATTCCCGCAGGGGTTCCTTTTTCTGCTGCCTGTGCAACACCAGACGAAGTACTAGCGTTCACCATTGAGCCAGCTTTTTTAGAACGATTGTCGCTAGAAGCCGATTATCCTCATGCGATCGAGCTAATCAGCACCTTTAAACATCGCGATCCACACATTGAAGGAATTACACAATCCATTCAACAGGAAATCCAGATCGCAGATTGGGGAAACCGATTATATCTAGATTCATTAGCGAACCTTTTAGCGATTCATCTGCTCCGAAACTACACATCACAACCCCTGAGGCGATCAAAGCCTGAACCGGGGCTGGGGAAGTTGGCGTTAAACCAGGTATTAGACTACATTGATGCTCATCTTGAACAAGAGATCCAGCTAGCTGATTTGGCGCAAGTAACAAATCTCAACCCCTGTTACTTTTCCAGTCTTTTTAAACACTCTATGGGAATTTCTCCCTGGCAATATGTCATGCAGCAACGAGTTGAACATGCAAAGGAATTGTTAAACCAGCACCATTTTTCAATTTCAGAGATTGCTATTCAGTGTGGTTTCAATAATCAGAGTCATTTTACCCATCAATTTCGCAAGCTAACAGGGGTTACACCCAAGGCATATCGACAAAGACGTTGAATTTTTTAAATATCCCCACGTCGATCTCGAAACAGCACTGAGCTTGCCTCTATTAATCTTGAATTATTAGGGATGCATTAGGATAAGCAGAACGCAGCCGCATAACGATCCCAATCACCCGCCGCAGATAGTCCTTAATTTCCACAGATAACCTCTCGACGGTCGGTGTGCATTGAGGTTATTGGGCTACTGGCTATACTTACGTTATGAAACTGGATAGCCTTTCATAAAATTTTTGACATCTTCGATCAACTCCCAAACTTCCTCCTTTGAAGCAGGATTGGCGACTGAATGACTACAACGATTGCGAATATCACCCATTACTTGAATACGACGATGTTGCGTTTGGTCATAAATCTGAGCAGATTTTAGCGTTTCGCTTAATGGATCAATCGTATTGCCACGTAGTTTGAGCGGTGGGTTTTGGCTTTCACACAAGGCTTTTAAGTGCTGCTCAAGGATAACGCCAGCCATTGCACCAGCCGCAGGAAAGTAACCAGTCTTAAAAAGGATTTTTGCTTCAAACAAAGGATCATTCGCCTCTCCTACATTAGCAGGACTACTGAGAATTTCTTGAACAATAGTTTTGAAACCAAACCATCGCGTCTTTGTAGCTTCTGTCCCCGCTGGACGGCGCGAAATTGCAGTGCGAATTTGAGGATTGGTTGCAATGTAGAATTTGTAGGCTTCAAGAATAGATTTCGCTACAGGTTGAACTTTTAAGGGTGCATGGCCTATAAGTGCCGATGCTTGAATGTCGAGAGCAGAGATAGAAAATTTTTTCTCCCATCTTCCTCCCTCTTGTGAAATACCATCATCCACCGAATATAGACGCCCTGCATTCTCACCAAATACAGTATTCACATTTTGCATAGTTTGCCGAAACGTCGTTCCAAGTTCGGCAACTTGTACTTTATCTTTTGGAGCGTATTTCCCCATGTAATCGTTGAGAAATCGCTTTAAATTTCCTGAATAGTGATCAATCCGGTTCGTAAACGAGAAAAAACGTAATATCATTTCACGCTCAACAAACCGTGCTTCTGGAGAATCATGACCTTTTATTTTTCGCCAATTGGCATCTTGCTCTAATTCAGCTAGCAAGTCACAGAATAGACCCCGATAAACACAGTTTCTAATCTCTTGTTCATTCAGTGCCATTGATCCGCGATTTAATCGCTCAAAAATCTCATAGCGTAGATCCTGATTAGTGCCTGCATCAATGACAATGCTACGGATGGGTGCGTCAACAATTTTCTCTTGCTCCTGTTCAGATAAGTCTTGAAACAGTTTGCCGTTCAAGCTACTTAGCTTTTGTAGTTTCTTCAACTTAAACTGGTTTGTGACAAACCGAATTAAAGTTGTTAATCGTTGTTGCCCATCAACTACCTCAATCTTGCCTGTCTCAAGACGTACAAAGTAAAGGGGTGGAATTGGTATTTGTAGCAGCAGTGATTCTATAAGGCGTGATGGTAACTCAGGCTTCTGATCCCAGACATACTCACGTTGGTAATGAGGTTGTACATTAATTTGCCCTCGATCGTACTTATCACGCAGAGTCGAAATAGTCCAATCATGGGGCTGACTGGCGACAGGACGAGCATCAGGCTTGTCAGCAACCTCTTCAACTTCGGGTTCAAGCTCTGCATATTCCTGGTCAATTTCGTAATTTTCTGTCATTTTGCCCTGACTGATGACACTATCCTCTGATTTCTAGCATTTCAGTATAGAACTTGCCAACAATGCTTCACACACCCCAACTACTAGCAGGTACTCTTTACTGTCTTCACCAAGATATGAAGCAACCAACTATTAATAGACTGAAAATTTCCGCATAAGATCCCATAATGGGTGGATAGGCAGAATGATTCTGCATAACACCCCAGATTTACTATTTATGCAGATTATTTCCGCATCATGCTACTGCCGTGGATTAGGGAGTTATGCTGAGCTGTTTGAGTATGATGCTGGTGAGGATCGATTATACCGACCAGAGCGAGTTGAAGCGGGAAGCCGTGAATCCGAATCACTCACAAAATTGTTTCCTGGGAAGCATTCCGGCTGGTGAAATAAACGCTGTCAGGAAAAGGATTAAAAACAGTTACAAGTCAAAAATGGTTACAAGCCACTGAGCAAAATGGGCGATCCGCTATGCTGCTGGGGCGCGATCGCCTGCTCAGCCGTTACTGCAACTTTCGCAACGAGATTGCGCTGTCGATAAACTTCAGGCATGGTAATGGTTTGCGAAAAACTGCCACGATCGTCAACCTGAAATGCTTTGGTTAAAATTGCGCCTTTTGCATCCGTTGTGAAGGGCGCGTTCGGCTGGAGAACAGTCCAGAGAACATAGGTTTGACCCGGTGGCAGCGGCGGTAGGTTTTGAACCGCGATCGTGCCTTCGAGCGTTGCAGGGTTCACCTTTACTGTTGCAGTTGCGGGATTGTTGGCTGCTGTCGCTTGCAGCGAGTAAGCCAGGGCAGCTTGCGTTGCTTGCGTTTCATTTTGTGCAGTTTGAAGTGCGTGCCACAGGCGATAGTTGGCAATCCCTAGTGCGGCAATGAGGGCGGCAGCGGCGACTGCGATTGCTTTTCCCCAAGTTCGCCAAGAGGAATAGCCAGCGGATGGAGTGGCAAACGAATCTGCAGAAGGACCCGCATAAGCTTTTGCCAAGATTGCCGATCGCAGCCGAGCGGGGGGGAGCACTTCGGGCGGCGCATAAGCAAGTTCCAGGGTTTTTTGCATCTGGGCAATTCTTGCGGCGATCGTCGCATCGACGATTAGGAGCTGCTCCAATTCTTTAGCTTCTTCTGAATCGAGTGTGCCGAGAACGTAGCCTGCAATCAATCGCTGTAAGGATTCTGGAGACGACATAGGCAACTAGCGAGTGAGGTGAGCAAGGGTTTGGCGTAATTGAATCAATCCTCTTCTGGCTCTCGCTTTCGCTGTTCCAAGCGGAATGTTTAGGCGATCGGCAATTTGTGACTGGCTCAAACCATCGTAGTAAGCCATCTTCAGAATCTGCTGCTGCTCTTCCGAGAGTTGGGCGATCGCAGCCTGCACTTCCTGGGATTGCTCCTGTTGAAATACGGATTCGAGCAGTGGATCGGATGCACGTTCAGCCTGGCTTCCTTTCCAGCGAGCCAGAAATGCAAGGGTTCTGCTGCGCGATCGTACCCGATCGATCGCCCGCGATCGCGTTAGAACTGCAAGAAATGTCCTGAGCGAGCCACGCTGTGGATCATAAGAACAGCCTCGGGCCAACATCAGAAAAATGTCTTGAGTCAGGTCTTCTGCTTCTTGAGGATTGCCAAGCACTTTGAGCGCAAGCCCATACACTAACCCGGCATGGCGATCGTAGATTGTGCTCAATGCGTCTATTTCACCCGCGCTTAATGCGATGAGTAATTCTGCATCTGTTGGGGCAGCCAGAGCTTCTCTACTAGTCGGTTGTTCAGGACGCATACGTTACAGAAAACCTGTGAGAACGAGTCCAAAAGAGCATTGGATAGGCTGTGAACAGCCTAGTTTGGACATCCTAGTTTAGGACATCATATTAGATTCTCAGTTCGATTCTTAGCGGCTGGCTGGAAAGAGAGCTTGAGTGGCTGGTGAGATTCGGCAGATCCTCCCTAGCCTTCCTTCAAAGAAAGTCAATTCACACGAATCAGAAAGCTGCCCAGACCTCCTTCTAGAGCCTGAGCAGGTCATATTGAACTCAAGCCGTCACTCGCAATCCTTACGTTTTGGGCGTAAGTGAAAGCAGGAGAGCAGGAGATATCAGGATTAGCGCGATCGCTACGGGATCAGCCTTCTCCCTCTAAAAGCGTTCCCTCGGTATTGGCTCCCTCCAGATTCGCCCCGTTTAAATTTGCCTGGTTTAGATCGGCTTCGTGCAAATTTGCCTGTGATAGGTCCGCAACCTCCAGGTTCGCCCCGCTCAAGTCTGCCTGTTCGAGGTTTGCCGCAGATAAATTTGCCTGGCTCAGATTGGCTTCGCTTAAGTGAGCTTCGGTAATGTTTGCCACTGCCATTTCAGAGTGGCTCAAATTGGCATGATCAAGCACGGCTCCCTGTAAAATTGCCCCGTCGAGAATGGCATCTTGCAAGTCGGCTCCCTGCAAATTCGTGTGGCTCAGATTCGCACCATTCAAATCGGCATGTTGCAACCGCACATGGCTTAGATTTGCATGACTCAGGTTTGCACCGTTCAGGTCGGCATGATCCAGAATGGCACCGCTCAGATTGACGCCGACCAAGCTAGTTTCACTCAGGTCAATTCCGGTGAAGTCTCTTCTGCCGTTGGCATATTCTTCCAGGATTTCTACGAGTCCCATTGACTGACCTCCAAAAACGAGTTGTTCTGGTTCAAGCGCAATCGATTAACTCACATTCAACTGATGGTTAACTCTAACTGGTTAACGCCAACTGGTTAACTTGATGGTTAACTCACAGCTGCAAAGTCTCAGATGCAGAATATCAGATGCAAAATATCAGAGCCAGAAGCAGGAATGTTGCCATTCACCCCGGTGGGCAGCACCCGTCCTGTAGTCGTATCGTTACCGGGATCGTTATCGGCAAAGTTGACCCTGCTGCAATCAAAGCAATCACTCCCATGCCTCTATCAGCCCATCACCCAAAGCCGGACAAGTAGCCAAGCGGCGATCGCAAACCCCATTCCAAAACGGGAATCCGCCCAAAAGAGGAATCCGCAAAGGGAGTTCGGAACACAGTTCGATCGTATTTATCGTATTTACAGTAGCGGTCTGCATAAATAAGCAGCATCTAACCTTAGAAATGGATTAGATGCACAACCTGCCCTTCCTGAGTAGGAGAAACCGCTCAGCAGTTTTTAGTTTGCTGATGGTGCTATAACCAACTGCGCCATATCGGCTGGCGTGAGGCGATCGTACATCACCTGCCCATCGCGGAACCAGACAATGCGCTTCGTTTGGCGGGCAACTTCGGGTTCGTGCGTCACCATCACCACCGTAATACCGCTGGCGTTCAGTTCGCCAAAGATATGCAAAACTTCCTGCGTTGTGTGGGAATCGAGTGCTCCGGTAGGTTCGTCTGCCAGCAAAAGCACAGGACGATTGACGATCGCTCTAGCAATGGCAACGCGCTGCTGCTGTCCGCCGGAAAGCTGAGTCGGTTTGTTGTTGAGGCGGTTTGCCAGTCCTACGCGAGTCAGTGCTTCTGCCGCCCGTTCTCTGCGCTCATTTGTCGGAACGCCTGCATACACCATCGGCAACATCACGTTTTCCATTGCGCTAAGCTGTGGCAGCAAATGAAACTGCTGAAACACAAAACCCAGCTTGCGGTTGCGAATGTGCGCCAGTTCCGAATCGCCAATCTGCGCCACCTCCAACCCATCTAGGTAATAGCTGCCGCTCGTGGGGCGATCGAGACAGCCGATCACGTTCATCGCGGTAGATTTCCCTGAACCCGACGGACCCATAATCGCGCAGTATTCGCCAGACTCCACCACCAGATTCACATCTTGCAGCGCATGGACGATCGTATCGCCTGCGCCATAAGTCTTTTCGATATGTTCGAGTCGGATAATCGCTTGCATCTGTTCTCCCTATGCACTCCGCAGTGCCACGATCGGATCGAGTTTTGCTGCCTGACGCGCCGGAAACACGCCGAAGAATAAGCCAATGCCGCCCGACACACCCACTGCCAGCACGATCGCGATCGGCGAAACACCTGCCTTTAAGGGAGTCACGGCTGAGATGAGCGTCACACCCCCCACTCCGATCGCCGTTCCAACCACACCCCCGATCGCTGCCAAAATAATTGCCTCGATCATAAACTGGGTCAGAATATCCTGCTGCGATGCCCCGATCGCCTTTCGCAGACCAATTTCCTGGGTGCGCTCCCGCACGGAAACCAGCATGATATTCATAATGCCAATGCCGCCGACAAACAGTGAAATTCCGGCAATGGCAGCCAGCATCAGGGTGAGTGCGCCCGTCACATTGCCGACAATCTCCAGCGCGTCCTTCTGGTTGCGAATCGTGAAATCGTCTTCGGTAGTGACTTTGTGCCGGAGCCGCAACAGGTTCGCGATCTGAAACTGTGCCGCATTAATCGTCTTTTCGTCCTTTGCGCCGACCGAGATAAAGGTGACTTCTGTGCCGTAGGGCGATCGAGCACCCGTAATCCGGCTCGACATGGTGGTGAGGGGAATAAACACTGTATCGTCCTGGTTATTGCCCAGAAACGCCCCTTTTGCCTCCATCACGCCGATCACTTCAAAGCTAATGTTTTTGACGCGAATCTGCTGCCCCACCGGATTGGTATTACCAAACAGCTTGCGGGCAGTATCCGCTCCCAAGGCTGCCACCCGGTTACTGCGCTCTACGTCCTGCTCGGTGAAAAAGCGTCCGCGATCGACTTCATAATCTCGCACTTCTGTGAAAGCAGGCGTCGTTCCCAGAATCAAAATACTGCTGCGCTTGCTTCCGGCGGTCACAGGCTGCTGGCTCTGAAGCTGCGGCGCAACAGAAGTCACAGTCGGAACCTGCGTTGCGATCGCTTCTGCGTCTTCCAGGGTGAGCGTTCGGGGAACATCGATCGTGCTACGGTTTGCTTCTTCGCTGCCCGGAATAATAAAGAGCACGTTTGGACCCAGCGACTCAAACTGTCCTGCCGCATATCGCTGCGCCCCCTGACCCACGCCGACCATCGTGATCACCGACGCATTGCCGATAATAATGCCCAGCATCGTGAGCGTACTGCGGAGTTTGTTGGCAGTTAGCGTCTTCACTGCCATATTGACGCTTTCTAGAATATCCATCTCAAAGGATTGATGAAGGTAAGTTAGTCGGAAGGGTCAGGGGTCAAGGTCAGGAGCCAAGGTCAGCAGCACGACTGACGCTATTGACGTTTCGGCTTATTCCACTCAGAGTCCGGCGGAATGTCGGTAAACACCCGCTCTCCAGGCTGAACGCCTTCTAAGATCTGCGTCTGGTCGCCCACTGTGGTTCCCAGCACGACTGGGCGGAACTGGGGCTGTTCCCGATCGTTCGGAACCAGAACTCCCGATTCGCCGTTGTTTGTCACGATCGCCACCGTGGGAACCACGACCGCATTCTTCACCGAATCGCCCAAGAAAGTAGTGTCTACGTTCATGCCCGATCGCAGTTTGTCTAAACCGTTGGTCAGCTCGATCCGCACCTGGAAAGAAGTTACATTTTGCCGTACCACTGCTTCTGGCGCAATCAGGCGCACCCGTCCCTGAAACACCTGATCCGGGTAAGCATCTGCCTGGATCTCGACTGCCTGACCGATGCGCAACTGCCGCACATCCACTTCGGGCACTTCTGCCAGCACTTCCAAGCCTTCTGCCAAAGCGACGATCGCCGTTGAAGTAGCTGAGGTTGCTTCGGAAGCGGACGTGGTGGGGGTGACAAATGCCCCTTCAGTCGCAAACTTCTGGGTAATAATGCCGCTAAACGGAGCGCGAATCAGCGTATCCTGATACTGCACTTCGACGCCTTCCAGGTTGCCCCGTGCTTCCTGGAGTTCTGCCTGGGCTGCAGCAATGTCTTCGCTGCGGTTGCCGCTTTGCACCAGATCTAAACTGCGGCGGGCTTCCTGCACACTCGCCTGGTTTTGCTCCAGGGTTGCCTGAATATTAGCGGCATTGCTGATCACTTCATCCAGCGCATCCTGGGAAATTGCACCTTCGTCTGCCAACTGCTGGTTGCGAACTACCCGGTCTTGCGCCAGTTGCAGCCGTGCCTGAGTTGCATTCACCACCGCTTCTGCCTGCCGGACTCTTGCCTCTGCCTGAGCAATTTCCTGCGGACGGTTGCCTGCTCGCTGGCCTGCCAGCCGCGCTTCTGCCTGAGCCACTCTTGCCTGCGCCTGAGTGAGCTGCGCCTGAATGGTGCGAGACTCCATCCGCGCCACCACCTGACCCTGCTGCACACGCTCGCCCTGTTCCACCAGCAGTTCTGCTAAAACGCCAGAAGTCTTCGGACTCAGATTCACCGTCTGGATGGGCTGTACTGTGCCGCTTGCCGTAATTCGCACCCGCAAAGATTGAGACTCGACCGGAACCGTCATGGTCGCAACGTCAGGCGTTCCTGTATTGCGCTGCATGACTGCATAGGTAATTCCGCCTGTACCGAGCAATCCGGCGGCAAGTAACCCGATCGCCCAGGGAGCAGGTTGACGGACTTTACCAATCAAAGGAAGTTGCATAGTCATGGTAGGCGGATTGTATTTTGAGCAGAAACAATACAGATACAGGACAGAAATACAGAAATAAAGACGAAAAAGGTGAAGTCAAAAAGCCAGGGCAGATAAAGCTGCTCTAGCTAGAAAGATTCAGCACAGACTTGCCCTACAAGGTAGCGATACAAGAACCTGAAAGGAATCATCCAAATGACCGGAAACTAATCATCCGATTGATTGGAATGCTGCTCTTTATCCCACCGTTGGTCGAGCAAAGGCAGTTCTCGTTCCCAGAAAGCGTGAATGTCACGCATTTCTTTAAGACGCTCTTTCAGCGGAGAAGGAGCATTGCCCATCAGATCCATTCCGCGCTGAGCCAATTCCTTAAAAGCAGTAATTTGAACAATTCGCTGCTTAGTGAGCTGCGTCCACGCATGGGGCTTGATCTGAAAATAATCGCGTCGATCGCCCGGCAGACTAATTCGTTCAATAAAACCAATCTGGATCAGCAGCCGCGTCATCGTACTGATCGAGCCTTTACTCGCTTTGAGGACATCAGCCAGCTCACTATGAGACTGCTGGGGCGGCTCACAGATCAATAGCCAGCCAAAGATGCGCCCTGCCATGCGAGGAAAGCCAACCAGCTCGAACATCAAGCCAACTTCTTCAATAAAACGAATTTTTTCAAACGGCGGGTCGCTGCTCAAGGGTTCAGAGAGATCATTAACGTTACTTAATTCTAAGGATACCATCTTTAATCCGTTCAGCAAAAACTGAACTTATTGAACGTCGAAGGCTTAAAAAAGCTCCCCACTTCCACTGAACTATAATCTAGCTCAGTCCTCTGCTGTCTCACCTCGCTCTAACGGGCTAGTTATTGTAGGTGAACTTGCTTTAGGCAGCAAGGAAACGTTTGAGAAGTGTTAACAGAGGAACCCGAACCGCCCCCCTAGCCCCCCAATTCTGGGGGAAACCTGGCTCGCTTTAAGGAATTCAAAGTTCCTCAAAGTTGAGAGATTTAGGGGGCAATGTAGGACACTGGATACTTTTCAACCATCCTTATTAGGCTAAGCAGAACTACACACCTACCTGTTTAGTGCCCTGTTTAGTACCCTGCTGGGTGCAAGTTACTGTTTGGTATCAAGTTATTCAGCTCAGGCGGATTTCCCAGCCGCGTCTTCCTCCGGCTCGATCGCCTCATTCTCAAACAGGCGCACCACTTTTTCAGACTTACTGAGTTTCAGCACTGGATCACCTGCATCGCTGCGTTTCAAGAGGGGCACTTTGTCGATCGGCAGTTTCGCAAGGCGATCGTCACTGGTCAGCACTGTGACTTCTCCATTCGGCAACGCTAGCCCAACGGCAGCCAAAGTGTCAGATCGCGATGAGAACTGGATTGCCTGAACGCCCAACCCACCGCGAGACATGAGCTTGAGCGTGGAAACCGGGATACGCTTTGCATCGCCCTGTGCAGTCATTAGCAGCAGATCATCTTCCTGCAGGGCAGTGATGCAGTCTACGAGCTGCTCGTTTTTGTGGAGGCGCATGGCTTGCTGTCCCTGAGCCGATCGCCCCATCAGAGGAATTTGCTCGTCGTTGACTTCGAGCCGCAGCAGTCGTCCGGTTGAAGTTGCCAGAATGAGCTGCTCTCCGGCTTGCGTCAGGCGAACAAAGCGCAGTTCGTCATTTTCCTTGAGCTTGAGGGCAGTAATGCCGCGTGCGGTGAGGTTGGTGAACTCTGACAGAGGCATGCGCTTGATGCGTCCCTCGCAGGTCAGCAGCACCAGATCCAGCCCTTCCAAATCTTCGGGCGCTGAAGGCAGGATGAGCTGAGAGACGATCGCCTCTGGATCGGTTTGCGCCGTCGCAGGCAGCAGCGTCACTAAAGGCGTTCCCTTTGACTGGCGGGCGGTTGCTTGAATCGCGGCAATACTGGCACTGTATGCCTTACCGTCTTTGGTCAGCATCAGCAGCGAGTGTCCGGTATTGGCGGTTTCCGTTTGCACCGGGAAGTCTTCGAGTTCGGTCAGGGTTTGGGTCACGGGAGTTTCCTGCTTTTCCTGCCGTTTCTGGTATGCCTTGGGCGTGAATCGCCGCACATAGCCTTTCTGGGTAAATTCCAGTACGACTTCCTGTTCGGCTGCCTCTTCGTCGCCGCCAAACTGCGCCAGTTCTGCCTGTGCCGATGCTTGCTCGGCTGCAGAGACTAAGCGAGTGCGGCGATCGTCCGCAAACTTACGCTTCAGGGTTCGCAGGTCTTTTTTGAGGGATTTCAATAACTCCTTGCGGTTATTCAGCAGGCGATCAAGTTCTTCCATTCGATTGTTGAGCTGCTGATATTCGTCTTGGATCTTTTGCCGCTCCATGCCAGTCAATCGACTGAGGGGCATTGCGAGAATTGCGCTCGCCTGTCGATCGCTAAAGCCAAACCGTTCCTGCATTTGCAGCTTTGCCGTGGAACCATCAGGCGATCGGCGCAGGATTTCGATCACGCCATCCATATTTTCAAGCGCACTCAGCATTCCTTCCAGCAAATGGGCGCGGGCTTCGGCTTTTTCCAGTTCGTAGCGATACTGGCGGGTGAGCGTTTCTTCCCGGAAGCTGAGGAACTGCTGAAGCAATTCGCGCAGGGACATTTGACGCGGCTGACCGTCGGCGATCGCCAGCATAATCACGCCAAAGTTCATTTGCAGAGGCGTGAGCCGATACAGTTTTTCGAGGATCTGGGCAGGTTGCGCTTCCCGCCGCATTTCGATCACCACGCGCATTCCTTCTCGGTCGCTTTCGTCGCGAAGATCGGCAATGCCGTCGATCTTGCCCTGGTTTACCAGTTCTGCAACTTTCTCGATCCAGCCTGCTTTGTTGACCTGAAAGGGCAGTTCAGTGACGATAATCGCCAAACGCCGATGTCTACCGCGTCCCAGGTTGATTTCTTCCAGCTTAGCCACACCACGAATCGGAATGCTGCCGCGTCCGGTGCGGTACGCCTCAAAAATGCCGGACGTATCGAGAATCTCGCCGCCTGTGGGAAAGTCGGGTGCAGGAATCAGCCGGAATAGCTCGTTGTCGGGCAGTTCGGGGCGATCGATCAGGGCAATCAGTCCATCGACCAGTTCCCCCAGGTTGTGGGGCGGAACATTGGTTGCCATGCCCACCGCAATGCCGGAGCAGCCGTTGAGCAGCAGGAAAGGAAGCTGGGCGGGGAGGACGATCGGCTCTTGCTGCGAGTTGTCGAAGTTGCCGATAAAGTCTACGGTTGCTTCGCCGATTTCCGAGAGTAAGCCTTCGTTGCCCACAGCGGCCAGACGGGTTTCGGTGTAGCGCATTGCCGCAGGCGGGTCGTCGTCTACCGAGCCAAAGTTGCCGTGTCCTTCCAACAGCGGATAGCGGCTCGAAAAGGTCTGCACCATTCGCACCAGGGCATCGTAAACCGCCTGATCACCGTGGGGGTGATATTTACCCAGCACATCTCCGACCACACGAGCACATTTGCGGTAAGGGCGATCGGGGGTTAAACCCAGTTCGTGCATGGCGTAGAGAATGCGTCGATGCACAGGTTTTAAGCCGTCTCGCACATCGGGCAACGCTCGACCCACGATTACACTCATGGCGTATTCCAGGTACGATCGCTGCACTTCGGTGTGCAAGGCGGTGGCAATCACCTGTCCTGAATTTAAGATGTTGAGTTGTTCAGCCATGAGTCAGATTCCTTTGCAATTCGCGAGTCATAAAATCACGACGGTTGAGGCGTGCATTGCCAATGGTCGTGAGCAAGTTGTAAGCGTGTTTTGGGGAAGCAGGGGCACTGTCCCCTTCTGAAGCGGGCTTCTCACACCTCTGCTTCATTTAATTATTCATTGAAACGACCAGATGATTCGACGATCGGACATGACGATCCTCTACGCTTGAACTAAGGTTAGATAAAGAGCTAACAGAGAGAAAAACGATGAAGACCGTTCTAATTGTGGAAGATGATTTGATTAATGCGCGAGTATTCTCCAAAATACTGACAAAACGAGGCGGGCTAGAAGTTAAACATACCGAAAATGTGGATGAAGTTATGAAAATTGCCCAGGCACAAGAGGCAGATATTATCCTAATGGATGTGTCTCTGTCACACAGTATGTATCAGGGCAAGCCCGTAGACGGCATCAAGATCACGCAAATGCTGAAGTCCGATCCTCAGACGGCTAGTTTACCAATCATTTTGGTCACGGCACACGCGATGGAAGGTGATCGAGAAAATTTCCTTCGGCAAAGCGGCGCAGATGACTACATCTCGAAGCCGGTGGTGGATCATCAGCAGTTTGTCGATCAGGTCATAGCATTGCTGCCACAAGACTAATTCTTCAAACAGACGCGACTGGGTCTACGAATGCTCAAACTGAGTATATACGTACTATTCCATTTTGACAAAAGTTTGGCAAAGTGACCGTTCAACCGAGGCTTCAACCCAAGCTTCGACCAGAGCTTCGATCGGAAATTCGTTCAGGTATCTCGTCAAACCATGCTCAAGCGTCTGAAACTTGAGTCGCTCCGTTGCTTCGATCGCAAACAAACTACCTCAGAAACAGTTCGGGCAGATCGCGTGGATTGACAAAAATTGAGTAGTTGAGCTTTGGATAGGCGATCGGCGGACGCTGCCAAAAAAAGGTAAAGCACATGCCACGATCTGCCCCTGTACCAAATACGGTGTGCTCCCAGTGATCGGGTAGAGTCGATGGAGCTTCCAGCAAGTAATAGTGACGGCGAGTGACTCGTTTCGATTTCAGGTCACAGCGATCGACCGTTCCCAGCCTGCGAACAATTTGCAGATCGGTTAGACCGCTTTCTTCTGCTACTTCCCGATACAGGGCTGCTTCGATCGACTCTCCGGGATCAACCCCGCCGCCCGGAATCTGGACGGGAGCCTCCACACAGCGCGGATGGCGAAACAGCAGCAGCTCATACTGGCTACAGGCATTCTGACGCAAAATAAAGGCGCGAACTCGTTCGGAAATTGAAGCGGAATTAGAAAGATTCATGCCGATCGGATTCATGGAATGTAGGGGAATCGGATTCGCTCTAGTCCATTGTGCTATATCGCCTCTGCAAATCCTCAAAACGAAGGAAAGGACAAGCCTTCATAAGCCTTAATCGCTCTACCCAGCCCGTTAAGTACTGATGCAAATGATGAAGACCGTAAAAGCAATCACCAACCGCGCCTACAAACCAGAAGGATTTGGCAACGCGCCAATTGCTAATTCCAAGAAGAGCAAAAAGAAGAAAAAGAAATAGGCTTGGAGGAAGTTTGACTCACGATCGTAATTAAACCACTTCACAGTTCGCTGCTGCCCCCACCGGGAGAAAAGCCATTTTGCGTCGCATCAACCGTCTTTGCAGAGCCAGAATAAATGGGCAGAAGCACCGCAAACAGGGTTCCTTCGCCTGGCTTACTCTTGACGCTAATCGACCCGCCACAGCGCGTTACAAGCTGCTGCACGATCGTTAGCCCCAGTCCCACACCGCTATCTTCTCCGGATTGGCGACCCCGATAGAAGCGATCGAAGATTTTTGGCAGTTCACTGGTGGCAATGCCGACTCCGGTATCGCGAAACTCGATCAAAAGGCGATCGTCTTGCTGTCTGACTCTGACCCAGACCTGACCCCCACCGGGCGTAAATTTGATGCTGTTGTGCAGCAGATTAATCACAATTTGCCGTAGCCAGTGGAGTGAGCAGGCAACCGGAGGAAGTTCTTCTGGCACGGTATAAGCCAACCGCACGCCCTTTTCCTCAGCAAGCGGCTGATAGGTGCTGACCACACCCGGCACGACTTCGCTCAACCGCAGCGGTTCCTGCGCGACTTCGGCAGTATTTTCAATTTGCAGCAGCGACAAACCACTGGAGATCAGGGAGTTTTGTCGATCGCACTCGCGACTGAGCATTTCCATGTATTTTTGACGCTGAGGCGGTTTAAGGCTGGGCGAGTTGAGCAGCGACAGAGCAGTTTTCATGGTGGCAAGCGGCGTACGGAGTTCCTGCCCCAGGTTTTGGACAAAATCATTTTTCTGCTGAAGGAGAGCAAGTAACTGCTGGTTTTCCTGCTGAAGTTCTGCTGCCTGCTTTGCCCGCTGTCGATCGATCGCCCCACTGCGCCACAAGTCTTCCTGTCGCTGCACCTGTTTGGTCAGGAGTTGGGCAAGCAGCAAGGGATCAAGACTCTGAGCCATGCCCTGTGCCTGAAGCTGCTCCCAGGTCAGCGGCATCACTTCCGGCGATCGAGCGGTTTCTTCGCAAATCACCGCCTGATTCACCCCTTGAAGCACGGACTTCAGCAGCGCAGCATCAAACGAATACAGCGTCAGGAGCGGATGCTTGCGTTCCAGCCCTTCGTCATCCTGAATCCCGGCTGGTCTTCCTGCCAGTCGATCCGGCTCACTCCATGCCAGCCTATCCATGCTGCTGTTGCGGTTCAATCGAGGGCGATGCGCCAGAATCAGCCCATAAAAATGAGCCGTCGCTGCCAGCACAAAGTACTCTCGTTTAAGCTGGGCCTCGGCGGCAAGCGTGAGGGAATAAATCTTGACATTGCTGCTGCCCGCTGGCTCAGGGTCGGCTTTGGAAACAGGCGCGCCAATGACGGTTATGTCCATCATGTCGTCTGTCCAGTCGGTTATCTGTTGAGCAGGAGGCTGCGGAGCCGATGCCAATCGCTTTGCATGAACTGATCTGTCTTTTCTGGCTTGGGCGGCTTCCTGCACCATTTCAGCCTGGGTTTGCAGCAGGTAGATCTGATGCGGCAATTGAGCGGTCTGGCAAAAACGATTGAGTTCTGCCTGCCAGGCTGTTCCTCTTGGCAGTTTGACCCAGACCGCCGCAGGGGATGGCTGTTCCAGCAAAAAATCAAACATCAGCCCTACCATCGATTTAAATGTCGTGGGACTGAGTTGCAGCGGCGAGGAAGCAGAGGCAGCCTGACTTGCTAACTCATAAAGCGATCGGTTAACGGGGGGCAAAGCTGTCATGATTATGAGGATAGAAAAAGGAAAGAGATCAAGGGTGGGGCTACCTATACCGATTGTGCAGCCCTCTGGACAAATTCGTACTTTTTCTGTTAACTTTCTCCATCCTTCCCCCTGATCAGCGTTAATGCTGCAAATCTAGTTTTCTTTGCCTCATTAATTTTGCCTTACTGATTTTGCCTCATTGATAAGGACAGCCGCGCCTGTTCTCGATCGTCAAAATGCACCTTTTCCGTTCCCAAAATTTGATAATCCTCGTGTCCTTTTCCGGCAATCAGCACCCCATCTCCGGGCTGCGCCTCCAGAATTGCCGTTTCAATCGCTAAGGCACGATCGGCAATCACCGTGGGTTCTACCGTTTCAGGAATTCCGGCGAGAATGTCCTGCAGAATGCGATTGGGGTCTTCAGTCCGCGGATTATCAGAGGTAACGACTGCCCAGTCTGCTAGCTCGGCGGCAATGGCTCCCATCTTCGGACGCTTGGTTCGATCGCGATCGCCCCCGCAGCCAAACACGCAGATCATCCGCCCCGAAATAAATGGACGCGATGCCCGCAGCAAGTTTTCCAAGCTATCCGGCGTGTGGGCATAGTCCACAATGACACTAATATCTTGCTGGAGATTAGTCTGCACTCGCTCCATGCGTCCCGGTACGCCGCCAAACTGAGGCAAAGCCTGGGCGATCGTCGGAAGATCTACGCCGAGATGCAAAGCCGCACCGATCGCCGCCAGCACGTTTGCAATGTTGTACTGTCCCACCAGCGGCGACTGAAAAGCAATTTCTCCAGCAGGCGTATGCAAAACGCCCCGCACTCCGTCGGATTCGTATTCCAGATCGCTCGTCCATAAATCCGCAGAGGAATCGGTGACGCTGTACGTCCAGACTCGATCGCGCTCAATTTGCTCGATTAAACGACGACCGTAGGGATCATCCTGATTCACGATCGCCCGTCCCTTCAAATAATCAGGGCTAAACAGCAGAGCCTTTGCATTGAAATAATCTTCCAAATCTCTGTGATAGTCGAGGTGATCCTGTGTCAGGTTGGTGAATACGCCAACCTCAAACGGACAACCCCAGACCCGACCCTGTGCCAGCGCGTGGGAACTCACTTCCAGAACGGCAACTTGGGAGCCTGCATTAGCTGCTTCGGCAAGCTGTTCTTGCAGTTCGACGGCAAAAGGCGTGGTGTGAACTGCCGTCTGCTGATAGCCTGCCCACCGAGCATAGAGCGTTCCCAGCAGGGCAACCGGTTGCCGTGCCTGAAGCAGCAAAAACTCAATCAGATGCGTCGTCGTCGTTTTGCCGTTAGTTCCCGTGACCCCCACCAGATTCATCTTCTCAGCAGGAAACTGGTAGAAAGCTGCCGCGAGCCGGGCACAGGCTTGCCACATATCCGGGTAGGGAATGACGCAGTGCGATTCAATGGCTGAAGCTGATTTTTCTGCGGCCCCAGGGGAGACGATCGCCGCAACCGCCCCCGCCGCCATTGCACTGTGCCAAAACTCGCCCCCATCCACACGGGTTCCGGGCATCCCGATAAACACATCTCCGGGATGGCAGGCGTGGGAATTGGTCGTTAATCCTTTGACCTCAGCCTCTAGTGCAGGGTGATTGGGCAGCACAGACAGGGCGGGAAGGTGAGACAGCAGTTCTTTCAGCTTCATATCGACAGCTCCTCCTGGACTGGAATTGCGATTATTCTGCCTTATTTTTCGAACTCTGCAATAGGATCTTTTGCAACAATCGATCGATTTGCTCGATCGAAGCACGGGGCGAAATACGCGGAACCAGAACAGGAGTTGGGTCAGACGAGGCAACCAGATAAAGCACCGGAATTTCGTATTGATATGCCTGAAACCAATCGTCGCGGGTGGTAATGTCGCGCACTTCCAGATCAAATTGCAGGCTCTGGATTTGCTCTAGCTTCTCCTGGAGTCCTTCACAGAGGTGACAGCCCGGCTTGCTAAAAAGAATGAGTTTCATCGTAAGAATAAAGTTAAGCTTTGCGGTAACGTTGTTCCACCTGCAAGCAGGCAAAAGAAAAGAGGCAACATTTGCGGCGATCTTTGCTGGCAAGGCAATCTTCCGGCAAGGCGATCGCTCCTGCAAATGGCAAGACTCCTCAGCACAGATACTTTGCTCTTTTACGCAGATCTTTCATGCAGATCTTTCACGCACACCTTCTACGGAATAGTACAAGTAGCCAGGCAATTAGCCAGGCTCTCCCACCGGGACATACTGCCGCGATCGAAATTCTGGCGGAATCCTGGCGAAATAATCATGGCAGAGAGACAGATAAAGCATGCGCGTTGCATGAGGAATTCTGATCTCTCTCAGCATATCGTTATCAAACTCCTAAGCCGATCGGCTTATGTGCCTTTCTAAGATAAAATAGGTATCAATACACAAGAGTAAATCAGCCTGAAAGAACGGGTTATGACAAGTTATTCCCCTGAAGCCGACGCTGGACAGCACGTTGTCGATATCAGTCAGTTTGATTTGGAGGAGCTAAACCGCCGCTTTGATACCGCTACCCCCCTGGAAATTTTGTCCTGGTGTGCTGCGAATATTCCAAGCGGGCTGGTGCAGACGAGCGCCTTCAATATCGACGATTTAGTGATTACAGACATTCTGTATCGCCAGCTCAAGTTCGTCCCGCCTGTGCCCGTCATCTTTCTGGATACGCTGTACCACTTCAAGCAAACGCTGGAACTGGTTGAAAAAGCAAAGGAACTGTACAGCCTGAACCTCCAGACCTACAAAATTCCAGATGTCGATTCGCGTGAGGCTTTTGCCGCTAAGTACGGCGAGGCTCTGTGGGATACCGATATCGCTAAGTTCCACCAGCTCACCAAGATTGAACCGCTTCAGCGCGGACTGGACGAACTCAATACGATCGCCTGGATTACCGGACGCAGACGCGATCAGGCAGTTACCCGCGCCGATATGCCCGTCTTTGAGCTAGACAACCAGCAGCGGCTCAAGATTAATCCACTAGCAGCCTGGACGCGCAAACAGTCCTGGGAATACGCGATGGAACACAAAGTCATCTACAACCCGCTCCACGATCAAGGCTATCCCAGCATTGGCGATGAACCGATCACGACTCCGGTTGGCGAGGGCGAGGATGAACGGGCTGGACGCTGGCGCGGCACCGGCAAAACCGAGTGCGGTATTCATATCTAGAGATTTTGATTTAGCTCGATTCTGACTTCTATCGCAGGAGTGCTACCGATCGGGTCGAATTACGACTAATTTTCATCAGGTGGGCGGTTGGTCCACCTTTTTTTATGGCAATTTTTATGGCAATTTTTTATAGCAATTAACCAGAGCAAGTTGGGCATCGTACCTCGATCACCTAGCAAACCCATCACGCCCGATCGCATACCCGGTCGCATACCCGATTGCAAAAGTACGGCTCCTACCCGGTTTTGGTGATCCGTATCCCTTAATGCTAGACAGGAATGCCAGATAGAAATGCCACGCAAGCAGGAAATGATCAAGCGTTGGGATTTGTCGCATTCGCTAGGGAACGATAAAGCCACTCTTTCTTTGTCTATCGAGCTATGGCGATCAAAGTTCTGGAGCGGCGGTTTATAGTCAAACAGCTACCATTACGCCTAATCCTAATCATTCCCTTCGTGCTGCAAATCTTTCTGGCAGTTGGCTTGACGGGTTATTTCGCGATCCGCAACGGTCAAAAATCAGTTGAAAAAGCAACATCCCAGTTACGCAGTGAAATTAGCGATCGCATTAATCAGCAAATTCTCAATTATCTGGAAAAGCCCTACATCATTAATCAAGTGATTGCGGCTGGAATTGCAGGAGGGCAGCCTGATGTAACAGACATCCCCGCATTAGAGCATTTCTATTGGCGTTTGGTGAACCAAAACACAGTCGATTTCCTTCAGATTGCCACTCCTAGCGGGACTAACATTCTTATAGATCGCCTGGAAGAGGGACTCATTGTAGCTCGCACAATCGAAGAAGCAAACCGACTCGATCGCCAGAGCTATCGCCTTGATGAACGAGGTAGACGGGCTGAATTACTGCAAACTCAGCCGTTCGACGCACGGACGCGCCCCTGGTACAAAGCTGCGCTGGAAGCGGGTCAGCCTATTTGGAGCGAAATTTTTGTCGGGGCTGCAACCTCAAGAGTTACCATTTCTCTATCTCAACCCATCTACAGCGAAACAGGCAATCTTTTAGGGGTGCAAAGCAGCAACTTTCGCCTTTCACAAATTCATGAGTTTCTAAAAAACGTGGCAGTCGGACAGACCGGACAAACGTTTATTGTCGATCGTACTGGCAATTTGATTGCGAGTTCAAAGGTTGAGCAACCCTTCAAAATACATGATCAGAAACTAGAACTCGTTCCAGCTGAAAATTCTGAAAATCCTGTCATTCAGGCTACCGCAAAAGCCTTGAGCGACCAATTTGGGAGTTTCAGTCAGATTAATCAAATTCAGCAGTTTGAGATTCAAACGGATAGCGGTCGTCAATTTGTACAAATCTCCCCGCTTCAAGACGGGCGCGGAATTAATTGGTTCAGTGTTGTGGTCATTCCCGAAGCGGACTTCATGGCAGAAATCAATGCCAACACCCGCACCACCATTCTGCTCTGTTTCGCTGCACTGATTACGGCAACGATTCTAGGTATCTATACATCAAAATGGATTTCTCAACCCATTCTGCGCTTGAGCCAGGCATCTGAGGCAATTGCAGATGGAGCATTCGATCAAACTGTGAATCCATCGAATGTTCGAGAGTTAGGAGTTTTGGCTCGTTCGTTTAATCAAATGACGCAGCAGCTCCGCGAATCTTTTACTGCGCTAGAGCGAACCAATGAACAGCTAGAACAACGAGTTGAAGAACGCACCACAGAGTTGAGCAATACACTTCAAGAACTTCAGCGCACTCAATCTCAAATGATTCAGGCTGAGAAAATGTCAAGCCTGGGGCAATTAGTGGCTGGAGTTGCTCACGAAATTAACAATCCTGTGAATTTCATTCATGGAAATGTGGCGCATGTAAGCCAATATAGCCAGGATCTTTTAGAGCTGATCCAGCTTTATCAGCAAGAATTTCCGGTTCCACCTTCAGCAATTCAAGCCAAACTTGACGATATAGAGCTGGAGTTTCTCACAGAAGATGTTCTGAAGCTGCTTGCCTCCATGAGAGTTGGAACAGAGCGAATTCAAGAAATTGTCAAATCTCTCCGCACCTTCTCCCGCTTAGATGAAGCGCAGGTCAAAGAAGTCAATATTCATGAGGGATTGGATAGTACCTTGATGATTTTGCAGCATCGACTGAAAGTGAACACCAACCGTCCAGAAATTCAGGTAATTCGGGATTACGGCGAGCTTCCTTTGGTGGAATGTTATCCCGGACAGCTCAACCAAGTCTTTATGAATATTCTGGTAAACGCGATCGATGCTCTCGAAGAAAGTAACACAAAGCGCACTTATCAGGAGCTAAAAGATCATCCGAATCAAATTACAATTCGTACTTCAACTGTCAATACAGATTGGGTAGAAATTACGATCGCGGACAATGGCTCTGGCATGCCGGAAGCGATTCGTCAGTCTATCTTTAATCCCTTTTTCACAACCAAACCGATTGGCAAAGGAACGGGCATGGGAATGTCTATTAGCCATCAGATTATTGTCGAGAAGCATGGTGGTAAATTAGACTGTTTCTCGACGGTTGGAGAAGGAACCGAATTCATAATTCAGCTCCCAATTCAACTGGAAGCCCATAAAACAACTGAACTCACCTCAGCAGAGCGATCGCCTTTACCGCGTTTCTAGAGGCAGGAAAACTGTTAAAATCTCGCCCTGTTGCGGGTGATGCTTCACGATCAGCTTGCCGCCCAACACCTGAAAAAGGTTTTTGGTGACGCTCATATTCAGGCTAAGATTGCCCGTCTCCGGCTGGAACATCAGCAGTTGACCGATCGATTTCAGCGTCGGCACCACGCCAAACTTCATGCCTTCTTCTTTGCCGTCTTTGGATTTGCCTTCCGGGTAAGACTCAAATTGCAGCTTGAGCTGATGTCCTGCCAGGGTGACGCACACATGGATATGGCTTCCCGGCGGCAGGCTGTGGGTAATGCGATCGACCAATCCCGTGAGTGCCTGATCAAGCATTGTGGGATCGGTGATGACCATTGGCAGCTTTTGCGGCAGGCTGACTTCGAGCGTGTGGCTATGCTGAGTGGCTTGCTGCTGCCAGCGATCGATGTTTTGCTGAAGCACCTGTGCCAGGGAAATCGGTGAAAGCGGACTGAGCGGAGCGCGAGTTTGGGTCGTCTCCAGTTCGGCAGCGCGAAAAATCAGGTTAAAGCGATCGATTTGCTCGGTGCATTCGCGATCGATCGTTTGCAGTCGCTTGATCACGTCTGGGCTGAGTTCTTTGCGCTTCAGCAGCAGTCGAGTCAGGGTACGAATCGTAGTCAGGGGAGTCCGCACTTCATGGGCGATCGCCTGAAGCAGTTCGGTATCAGGGCAGGCATTGCCCTGGTTAACAACCGTCTCCGCGGCATGGGAAAGAATCGGCTCAACGGTGAATACCCTCTCACCGGGATACTTTGACTTCTTCCCGTGATGTTTAGGCGGCACAGATACTTTAATCGGCTGAACGGTTTTGTAAGCGGGTGGCTTCACGCTGGGTGCAGCAATGCTCTCAACCCGTTTGCGATCGTCTGCCTCCAAGTCTGCCGGGTCGGGAAGGTGGGTTAGCATCAGCCGCGTGAACTGAATCACTGTGCGATAATCGGGCGCGACCGGAGCAAACTGCTCGACCAGAGATTCCAAATTGCTAAGCGCAGGAGCAAACGCAAGCTTCAGCCTTGCCTGAATCGATCGCCATGCTTGCCATACGGTTTCGGGTTCAAAGGAAAACAGAAAAGTCGGAGTTCCGGCAGGGGTTTCGCCAACGGCCATTACCAAACTCAGGGTCGGGGTAAGCACCAGGCAAAACTGCTCGGCAGCCAGCGGGTCGCTCGCCATCAGTGGCAGGGTAGGCGGCGTGGCATAGGCAGAGTCGATCGGCAAATTCTCAGCAGCCGGAAGCTTTAACCGCTCCTGAGTCGAACTCACCGTTAGCGTCCAGGCAGCAAACTGATGCACCAAACACTGATCCAGCACGGCAACCGGACCCGACAGCACCACCCCTGACACTTCTTTGCCCAAAGCAGCAGAGCCTGAAGCAGCCTGGAGTTGCAGAAGTTCGTTTAAGGCAGCGATCGCCCCACT
>NZ_JACJOR010000408.1:0-12323 GCF_014695615.1 Leptolyngbya sp. FACHB-711 | reverse complement strand
GATTAATAACCATTATTTTCCTTCAACCAATAGTTTATGAAACGAATAGAGAACTATCAGGGAAAGGCAACTTTAGAACTGCGTCACATCATTCTGGACACAATTCTCACTGGACACAATTCTTAAAGAGTGGAGACTATATCAAGCAGGAAGAACAGAGAGAACAAAACTGTGGCGATTCTCAAAGAGTGGAGGCTATATCAAGCAGGAAGAACAGAGAGAACAAAACTGTGGCGGATCGAACTGCAATAGATACTGGTTTCAACGCCATAAGCGATATCCGAAGCTTCAGGAAGATGTGCCAAGGCAATATCCGTGAAAGCTCCAATGATGCTTAGAGAGCATCAAAACTTCATTGCTAAAGAGATTAATTAAGGAAAAATGCTCTGATAAAACTGCACTCGGCGTAGCAAACGCTACGATTTTTTCCCATAAGCAAAGAGTACCAGTTCCGCAAATTCACTGATTTCAGCCTGTCTTAAGTTGATTCAATCTTCATAAACATTCTCATGATGTAAACATGACATAAATTTGTAATGTTTAAATTCGTAATGTTCCAATCTTAAGTATCAAATACAGCCATAGTCTCTCGCCGACCAGGCATTCCCAAAACAATATTCGCCACTGTTGCTTTTCCTGCTAACTCTCCCAGTTGCGATTCAGCTTTTTTGATGCAAAGTATCAACTAGTTTGCAGATTTAATCGATCGCTGAAAGAATTTCATTGGATTACAAGCCGAGCTTTCTCAGACTTGAAAATCGTAAAAAGGCACTGAGTCTTTTTTTAGAACTCAATGCCTCTTTAAACTAATTCAGTGATTAAATTCGGTTATCGATCGCCCTACACCGGAATGGCTTGAGGAGTTGCCAGTGCCAGGATGTGGTAGCAGGAGGGGGTGTCGTTGCCGAGCAGGTCAGCAATGCGGGAACGGATTTTGACGTGGAGGTCTTGAACAGAGTCGGTAAAGTCGTGCTGGATGTTGAGAACAGCTGTCTGCTTTTGGAACTCTTTACCGTAGTACGCCACGAAGTAGGTGTAGCGATTTTCATTCGGTGCGTTGAGAACGAAATCCTTCATTGAGTGATGTCTCCTGGTGAAGCTGGTGTTTTTTGTAATGGAGAACAAGAGAGGAAATTTGTTGAGCAGTCAAAGCAACGATTTCTGAGGAGTACTGCAATCGCAGTGAGGCAGTGAGATGGAGCGAGTAAACTCTGTTGAGAACTTGCTTTGAACTCTGAAGCTATCTCTCTCATAGGCTACAGGATAAGACCTGCTATTTCCGGCAAAATGTTTCTCAAAATGCTGCTTGCTTAGTTAAGAATCAACTGCTTACTGCAACACATGACAGTAAAGAATATGCCCTTAACCCAACCAGCTTAAACTCTCCTTAAAGCTATTTTTACCTTGGCAGTTTGTGTTGCTACGAGTCTTACCCTATTCTTAGCCTAATCGACTTAGGCTAATCTATCCATGGGTTGAGGCGGAAGATAGAAACCTACTTTAAGATCTCTTGATCCTGCCCTCTGATAGTGTAAACGAATTTAACAGGTTGTGGCAGTGATCTTGCTCTGATTATTAATATTCCCTGATGTTTAAATGATCTTTCATCCTACGATCGGGTGAAACAACGGAGTGAACCAGGAATAGGCAACAGGAATGATAGACTATAAGGCACTTTCGTCGATTCACGGATAGGGGCATGACGTTTCCAGATTTTGAGCAATTCGCTGCGCTGGCTCAGCAGGGCAACTTTGTTCCTGTGTATCAGGAATGGGTCGCCGATCTGGATACTCCGGTTTCTGCCTGGTACAAAGTCTGCGCCGGACAACCCTACAGCTTTTTACTAGAGTCGGTAGAGGGGGGCGATCGCATCGGGCGATATAGCTTGCTGGGCTGTGATCCGCTCTGGATTCTGGAGGCAAGGGGCAATCAAACGATCCAAACTTACCGGGATGGGTCAATCCGCGATTTTAAGGGCGACCCCTTTGCTGCTCTGTCTTCCTGTCTGGAACCTTACCAGCCGGTGACGCTGCCGCAGTTGCCGCCGGGAATTGGGGGGCTATTTGGCTTTTGGGGCTATGAGCTGATTCACTGGATCGAGCCGCGTGTTCCGGTGTATCCGCCTCAGGAAGATGATTTGCCAGACGGACTCTGGATGCAGATCGACCATTTGCTGATTTTTGATCAGGTGCAGCGCAAGATCTGGGCGATCGCCTATGCAGATCTGCGTGATCCTCAAACAGATCTGAAACAGGCCTATCAAAAGGCGTGCGATCGAGTGTCTCAACTTGTGGAAAAGCTTCAGTTGCCCCTAAGTAAGCGGGATACGATTTTGCAGTGGACTTCGCCCCAGGCAAGATCTGCCCCTGGTGGAGCGGCATCCAATCAGGCTCCGCTCGACTACAGCAGTAATTTCACTAAGGAGCAGTTCTGTAACAGCGTTGAGCAGGCAAAGAACCACATTCGCGCGGGCGATATTTTTCAGGTCGTGATTTCTCAGCGGTTGTCTGCTCACTACGTAGGCGATCCGTTTTCGCTGTATCGATCGCTGCGTTTGATTAATCCTTCGCCCTACATGGCCTATTTCCATTTCCAGGACTGGCAGATTATCGGTTCCAGCCCAGAAGTGATGGTGAAGGCAGAGCGGGATTCGTCGATTGCTTCCACCACTGATCCCACCAACGGGACGGCGGCAATGGTGGCAACTGTTCGCCCGATCGCCGGAACTCGACCCAGAGGCAAAACCACGGCAGAAGATACTGCTCTAGCAGACGATTTGCTGCAAGACCCGAAGGAAATTGCGGAACACGTCATGCTGGTGGATCTGGGACGGAATGATCTGGGGCGAGTGTGTGCCAGCGGCACGGTGAGCGTGGATGAACTGATGCTGATCGAACGCTATTCCCACGTGATGCACATCGTTAGCAATGTCCTGGGCAGGCTCGCTCCTGGCAAGACCGCATGGGAACTACTCAAAGCCTGTTTCCCCGCAGGAACGGTGAGTGGTGCGCCCAAAATTCGCGCAATGGAAATTATTCACGATCTGGAACCCTGTCGCCGGAGCGTGTATTCCGGTGCATACGGCTACTATGACTTCGAGGGGCAGCTCAATACAGCGATCGCGATTCGTACAATGGTGGTTCGCAGTCAGCCAGAAGGTGGGCATCGGGTGACGGTGCAGGCAGGTGCAGGAATGGTCGCAGATTCAGAGCCAGAAAAAGAATACGAGGAGACGCTAAACAAAGCGCGGGGAATGCTAGAGGCAATTCGCTGTCTTCGGTAGGTTTATTCTAGGTTTTTCATAGACAGTCTGCGATCGGCTCACCAAACGTCGCTCCAAACGCAGAATTTTGTCAGTCCCTTCTTTAGCAGAACCTTCAAAAAAGCAGGAAATTAGGCAGTTGGAAATTCGTGAAGATGACCTGACTGGGAAAGCGATCGCTGACTTGCTACGGGAACATCTCGAAAATATGTATGAGATTACGCCGCCTGAAAGCGTTCATGCACTGGATTTAGAAGCATTGCGATCGCCCGACATTACCTTCTGGGCAGCCTGGGAGGGCAATGAACTGCTGGGGTGCGGGGCACTGAAAGAGCTAGATCCAAGGAGCGGTGAAATTAAATCAATGCGAACTGCCAACATTCATCGTCGCAAAGGGGTCGCCTCTAAAATTCTGGAACACATTATCCAGGAAGCTAAACGGCGTGGCTACGATCGCCTGAATCTAGAAACGGGGTCTTTTCCTGAGTTTGCTCCAGCCCGAGCCTTGTACACCCGATACGGGTTTGAGTACCGAGGCCCCTTCGCTGATTACATCGATGACCCCAACAGCGTGTTTATGACGAAAAAGCTCTAGGATTCGTTTCTCAGGATTCACTCCTCAAAATTGGCGTACTTGCTGAATATCTTGCAATGATGCCTGTGTTTAGAATGAGCGTAGGTTCACACCACAAAGTTTATAGCGCAGCAGCTTTTGCGAAAACATAGGCTGAGCGAGGTTGTAATGTCAGATCATGCGATCGCAACAAGGCTGAAAGGATTCCGATGGACAAGTTTCTCAGCAGCTTCATTAAGGTCGAAAAATCCCTCCAGATTTTTGCTCTGCTCAGCGTAATGCTCCTTCTAGGGCATTTGGGATTCGTGAACGATCACGGCAATCAAGCCCCTTCTCCAGGTATGTCACCCACAATACAAAAGTAGGCAAGGCAGGCAGGACATTCCCCTTAACAAACGATGCTGAGTTTAAGCCTGTTTCACTCCGGTATTGCTCCTGTGATAGCTGCAATACATCCAGATTGATCTAATTCTGATTTAATAAGGCTACAAAGCGAAAAATTGCGCTGCAAACAAGCCGCAGAACTCAGGGTCGTTTGACTTGTGAGTTGTTCGGTTGCGACCCGGCAAAAGCTTAACCTTTTCTCAATCTAAATATAGTGAACTGCTAATCTGGGGATTACCTCCTCTTGAGGCTGTCCCTCTAGGCTTGTGCTTAGATGTTACGCCGTAACTACTATGTTTCAAGCCTCCACCGCCCTCGAAATTACGCCTCTGCCCGATTTGCGCCAGCTTCTCGAAGAGGTTTACCGGGGGCGCAGCTTACAGCCCTACCGCAGCGGACAGCCCATTCGGATGCAGCCCGATGAAATCCTGGTGGTTTGTCGGGGCGTAGTGCAGCTTGGAACCCTTTATGACACGGGCGAAGAAGCACTGCTGGGGCTGGCTTGTCCGTCGATGCCTTTTGGCTTGCCTTTAGCCATCATTCGTCCCTATCAAGCCGCTGCCCTGACTGATGTCGATATCATGCGCCTGCGCTGGTCTGAGGTTGAGCAGTCTCCTGCTCTGGCACAGGGTATCTTTCGCCATCTGGCGCGACGATTGCAGCAAACAGAAGCGATTCTCTCGATGGTAGGCTATCGGCGAGTTGAGGAGCGGCTGCGGCATCTGTTGATTTTGCTGAAGCAGGAAGTGGGGCAACCCGTCCCGGAAGGAACACGGCTCACGGTGCGATTAACCCATCAGCAGCTTGCAAATGCGATCGGCACAACGCGAGTGACGGTCACCCGGCTTCTTAGTCAACTACAAGAAGAAGGTTGGCTCATTGTGGACAGTAACCGCCATATTATTCTCCCAGAACACGTAGTCGTAGTGCCTGGCTCGATTCCCTCATAGGGAGGAACTGCTTCGCGTCGTCCTTTTTATCTACAAAAAGGCTGTAGTCAGGCAGCGGAAATGCCGCTAGCTTAGGCAAAAAAGGCGGACGGAGCAGCAAGAATGGACGGCAAACCCCCTGTGAAGACTCCCGACTGGGTGAAGCACGCAATTTTTTATCAGATTTTCCCCGATCGCTTTGCGCGAGGAGCCAGACCCGACAATCCCGATCTGGTTGATATTCAGTTTGAGGGATGGGAGTCGCCGCCGTCGCTGCAAGGCTATAAGGGCGGTAATCTGTGGGGGGTGACAAACCAGCTTGACTATCTACAAGGGCTGGGAGTGACGGCAATTTACTTCACGCCGATCTTCCAATCCGCCAGTAATCACCGCTATCACACCCACGATTACTATCAGGTCGATCCAATTTTGGGCGGCAATCCGGCTTTTTTTCAAATGCTGGAGGCGGCTCACAATCGTGGCATTAAAGTGGTGCTGGACGGGGTGTTTAACCATGCCAGTCGCGGCTTTTTCTTCTTTCACGACATCCTGGAAAACGGACCCCATTCGCCCTGGCTGAACTGGTTCAAAATTCAGGGCTGGCCCCTGTCGCCTTATAACGGAGAGCATTCGGCAAACTACGTGGGCTGGGCGGGCAATCGGGCGTTGCCAGAGTTTAATCACGCCAATCCGCAGGTGCGCGAATACATTATGGAAATTGGCGAATACTGGGTGCGATCGGGCATCGACGGCTGGCGGCTAGATGTGCCCTTTTGCATTCAAGAACCGGGCTTTTGGCAGGAGTTTCGCGATCGAATCAAAGCAATCAATCCTGAAGCCTACATTGTGGGCGAAGTCTGGGGGGATTCGCGGCAGTGGCTCGACGGCACGCAGTTTGACGGTGTGATGAACTACCTGTTTACCGGACCGACGATCGCGTTTGTCGCAGGAGATCGCGTTTTGCCCGAAATGGCAAAAGACCGGGACTATGAACCCTTTCCGGCGATCGACGCGGCTCAGTATGCGGCAAAAATGCAGCGATTGCTGAAGCTTTATCCGTGGGAAATTCAGCTCGCGCAGCTTAACCTGCTGGCAAGTCACGATACGGCGAGGCTGATCAGCATGGCAAGCGGCGACGAAGACAGCGTACAACTGGCAACTCTACTGCTCATGACCTTTCCCGGTGCGCCCAGCATCTACTACGGTGACGAAGTGGGGCTACCGGGCGGACTCGACCCTGATTCGCGGCGCGGCTTCCCGCTGGAGGCAAACTGGAACCTGGCTCTGCTCACCTGCCATCGTCAGCTCATCGCCCTGCGTCATGCTCACCCTGCTCTTCGTACAGGAAACTATCAAATTCTAGGCGCAGAAGGAATGACCTATGCCTTTGCCCGCATTGGCAGCGGCGAAGTGCTGATCGTGGCGGTGAATACAGGAACTTCCCCTGAAAAGCTCAGCCTGGAGGGAATTGGCAGCCAGTTATCTCGCCATCCTGCCGAACTGCTGTATGGATTAGGCGAAGCGCACTGGGTAGGCGAAACGCTGACGCTGGAGCTACCCGGGCGATCGGGAGTTGTTTTGGGCTGATATTGGGCTTAGCAACCTGAACTGCCCCCTCATTCCCCCACCGCTTATCGGAAAATTGCGCCCTCAAAGTGAACATCTTCAAGGATGACATTGCTCAAATCCACCTGGGTGAGGTCAGCGCTTTCCAGATATGCGCCGCTCAGGTCGGCTCCGTTCAGGTTCGCGTTCACCAAGCTGGCTCCCCGCAGATTGGCATTGCGTAAACTTGCGCCCTGCAAATTGCAGTAGTTTAGATTGGCATTTTGTAAGTCGGCTTCGTCTAGAATGACGCTCAACAGAATCGCTCGCTCCAGGTTGACCTTTGCCAAAACAGCGTTCTGCATCTTTGCAGACATCAGGCAGGCACCTTGCAGCAGGGCATTAGTCAGGTCGGCATATTCTAGATTGACCTCCGTCAAGTCTGCCTCATTCAGGTTGGCATCGCGCAGGATGGCTTGCGAGATTTGAGCCTTAATCAGGGACGCCCTGCTAAGATCCGCCTCGTGCAGATCGGTAAACTGGAGATTCGCACGGCAGAGATTGGCTTTGCTCAAGCAGAGTCCCGCCAATGTGAGGTCTGAGAGATCTACCCCCGCCAGGTTTGCCGAGTGAGGAATTGCCACCAGTGCCAGAATGAGCTGCTGTCGGGTCAGGTCTGCCATCGGTTTATTGTGAGACAGCTTTTAAAATTATTGTGAGACAGCTTTAAGAACAGCTTGTAGAACTTATAGAACAGCTTATTTAGGAGTCACCGCATTTTTAGACGATCGCGGCAACAGCGTCATCATTTCGCGAAACAGGCGATCGAACTCTTCGGCAGCTTCAACCGAGGCTTTACCCAGCAGTTCCCAAACCGTTGCTGCCTGACCAAAGGTATCGGCAACCGTTTGTCGCTGGTGAATCACTGTGTTCAGAATCGGAACCCCGATATTGTTCAAAACTGCCATTGCTTCATCTTTAAGCCGGGTTCCTTTGACTGCCCGCGACACAAAGACCGCCGCCTGGGGCAACTCGTTTCGCACTGCCTGTGCTTGACGAATTAGCTCGATCGCATCCGAAGCCGATCGTAAATCAACGCCTGTTGGCTGACAGGGAATCACCGCCAAATCCGCCGTCAAGACAATGCTCCTGGTCGCATCCGACAATCCGGCAGGACCATCCACGACAATGTAATCATAGCGATCGGCATGCTCAGGAATTCGCGCCAGCAGCTCATCGGCGGTTTGAATCACCTGAAACGGAATCGGATCTTCCAACGTTTCCAACCAAATCGAACTCGATCGCTGTGCGTCTGCATCAATCAGCATCACTTTACGCTGCTGGTGAAAGAGCCAGTAGGCAAAATGAACTGAGGTGGTGGATTTTGCACAGCCCCCTTTCTGATTCACAAATGCAACAACTGACATACCGTTTCCAGCCTCGTATTGAACTGTTAAAACGTTAAGCGATCCTCACTGTACTGCATTCCGGGCTGTATTCCAGTGACGAAACCTGATTCCAGGGGTGGGGCGATCGGTTTAACCCAAGCAAGGGTCGAGGCAAAGCCGTTGCTCCGAGAGCGTGTTCGACAGCGTCATATTCTTACAAAGTAATCCAGTCAACAACTGAGAAACGTTCGCGATACCGTCGTCATACGTCTGTCACACTCAGGGCTTACATTAATTCTCGTGATGCTAACTCATCTGCTTGTGGCAGAGTTTAACCTCCAAAACTGGAGGTTTTTTATTGGCTGATTAGCCCAGGCAAGGCAAAAAGCGTGAGCTTCAAATCACCCACGCTCAGCACGAATCCGCGTTTATTCGCCTCCCAGCTTGTCACGAAACAATTTTCCGGCAGAAAACACAGGCACAGTTGTCTCTGGAATGGTCATGGCTTCGCCTGTTTTGGGATTGCGTCCTTCTCTTGCCTGACGCTTCCGCGCTTCGAAAGAACCAAACCCGACCAGCGTAACTTTCTCCTCTTCGGAAACCGCTTCCATGATTACTTCCAAAACCGCAGACAGAATTGCATCTGCTTGCTTTTTGGTAACATCCGCTTTCTCTGCAACTTTATCCACTAATTCGCCTTTATTCATGATTTTTCAAACCCCAAATACTTTGCCGGAATTCTATCACAGGCATTTCAAAGCGGCAGATGGTTTAAGCGGTTTTATGCAAAAAAATCTTCCAATTAGTAGATTTATCTTAAAAGGTTGGGAGCGGCTACTAGCGAACGTTTTAAGGTAGAAGAAATAAGCGATCGGGAGAAAGGCAAGATGGGACTGGGAATGCTGATTGACGGCAAATGGGTTTCAGAGCGCGAGCAAGAAGATAAAAAGGGACGGTTCATGCGCCCAGATACGACCTTTCGCGATCGAATCACCGCAGACGGATCGAGCGGCTTTAAAGCTGAGTCAGGACGCTATCACCTCTACGTTTCCCTGGCTTGTCCCTGGGCACAGCGAACGCTGATCGTCCGCGAACTGAAGGGATTAACGAACGCAATCTCCGTGTCGATCGTCAATCCTGTGATGGGCGAGAATAGCTGGGAATTTACCGACGCGCCCGGCGTGATTCCTGATTCGATCAATCATGCCCGCTATCTCTGGGAGGTGTACACCAAAGTCGATTCCCAATATACCGGACGAGTCACCGTTCCTGTGCTCTGGGATAAGCAGACAGGCACGATCGTCAACAATGAATCTCGCGATATCATTCGGATGCTCGACACCGAATTTAACGAAGTCACCAATAGCCCGATCGATCTCTACCCAGCAGATCTGCATACTGAAATTGATGAGACGATCGACGCGATCTATCAACCAATCAACAATGGCGTCTATCGCTCAGGATTCGCTACCACTCAGGAAGCCTACGACGAAGCCGTCACTGAACTGTTTGACGCGCTGAACTATTACGAAGACCTGCTTGGTCGCCAGCGTTACCTCTGCGGTAATCGCCTCACAGAGGCAGATGTTTGTCTGTTCACGACCCTGCTGCGCTTTGATCCGGTTTACTATGTGCATTTCAAGTGCAACCTGCGCCGCATTGTAGACTACCCCAATCTCTGGGGCTATGTGCGCGACATCTACCAGCATCCCGGCGTGAAAGAAACCTGCAACCTCGACCACATCAAGCAGCACTACTATCGCAGCCACCCCAAGGTCAATCCCAGCGGCATCGTTCCAAAAGGACCAATTATTGACTTTGAAACTCCCCACGATCGCGATCGTCAATTTGATGCGCTTGCGGTCGGCTTTGGCTCCCTGGGTTAAAACACGGCTCCCCCGCCCACCCTCCTATCTTATTTCCCTCTTCACCCATTTACTCTCTCTCCCCATCCCCCAAACCTCGTATTGGCAGAATTCGCCAAACCCCCTAAACTAGGGGGAATCCGTTTAGTACATCTGCTCCTAGCATGACGGCTGCGCTCTCCCCGACTCCGGCTGAATTCTCTTCCTTGGAACAGGCACTCAAGCATTTCTTTGGCTACGATCGCTTCCGTCCGGGACAGCGGGATGTGATCGAGGCGGTGCTGGAAGGGCAGGATTTGCTGGTCGTGATGCCGACGGGGGGCGGTAAATCGCTTTGTTTTCAGCTTCCGGCTCTGCTCAAACCGGGGGTGACGATCGTGGTTTCGCCCCTGATTGCGCTGATGCAGGATCAGGTGCAGTCCCTCTGCGATAACGGGATCGGCGCAACGTTTCTTAACAGCACTGTCAGTCCCCTGGAAGTCCGATCGCGGGCAGCCCAAATTTTGCGGGGCGAAACGAAACTGCTTTATGTGGCTCCCGAACGATTGCTGAGTGAACAGTTTCTTCTCTTTCTTGATCAAATTCACAGCACGATCGGCATTGCTGGATTTGCAATCGACGAAGCTCACTGCGTTTCCGAGTGGGGACATGACTTTCGCCCGGAGTATCGTCAGCTTGTTTCGGTGCGATCGCAGTTTCCCGAAGTTTCCATGCTGGCATTGACGGCAACGGCAACTGAGCGTGTCCGGCAAGATATTATCGAGCAGCTTGATTTGCGGCAGCCGATCGTCCATATCGCTAGCTTTAATCGGCAAAACCTGAGCTACGAGATTCGCTCCAAGCAGAAAAACGCCTACGCCGAACTATTGCAGCTCGTGCGCCAAAATTCTGGGTCGGGCATTATCTACTGCCTCAGCCGCAAAAAAGTAGACGAACTCACCTATCGCCTTCAGCAGGACGGCATTGCTGCCCTTGCCTATCACGCCGGGATGCCGGACACCGATCGCGCCACGAATCAAACCCGCTTTATCCGGGACGATGTGCGAATTATGGTCGCGACGATCGCATTTGGCATGGGCATTAATAAGCCGGATGTGCGGTTTGTGATTCACTATGATCTGCCCCGCAATCTGGAAGGCTATTACCAGGAATCGGGACGCGCCGGACGAGATGGAGAACCTGCCCACTGCATTCTTTTCTTTAGCTACGGCGACTTAAAGACGATCGATTATTTGATCGACCAGAAGCCTGACCCCAACGAGCAGCAAATCGCCCGTCAGCAGCTTCGTCAGGTGGTGGACTATGCCGAAGGAACCGACTGCCGCCGCCGCATTCAGCTCAGCTATTTTGGCGAACGCTTTGAAGGAAATTGCCGCAACTGCGATAACTGCCTTCAGCCCAAACCGCTCGAAGACTGGACGATCGAGGCGCAAAAGTTTCTCTCCTGCGTGGCGCGATGCCAGGAAAGATTCGGCATAACCTATATTATTGATGTGCTACGCGGCTCCAAAGATAAGCGCATTTTGCAAAACCAGCACGACCAGCTTTCCACCTACGGCATTGGCAAAAACCGCAGCACAGACGCCTGGAGAATACTCGGACGATCGCTCCTGCATCAGGGCTTAGTGAGTGAAACCAGCGACGGCTACTCTGTTCTCAAGCTCAACCCGCAAAGCTGGGAAGTCCTTCGCAAGCAGCGATCGGTTTTTGTGGCGATTCCTAAGCGAACTGACGAAGGCGATCGTCCCGACTCACCGAAACGTCTCAAAGCAGAGCAGCTCTTTGAACACCTGCGTGCCCTCCGCAAACAAATCGCCGACGAGCAATCTGTTCCGCCCTACGTGGTCTTTCCTGATTCCAGCCTGCGCCTGATGGCACAATCCCAGCCCCAATCGCTCACCGACTTCGCTCAAATCTCTGGCGTGGGAACCCATAAGTTGACCCATTACGGACCCCGCTTCGTGAAGGCGATCGAGGATTTTTGTCAGCAGTATGATTCTGTTCAATCCGCACCTGCAGACGATTAAGCACTCAATGCCTGGGTTCGAGCCAAGATAGCAACCCCTGTGCCTGAATTGCCCGATCGCTAAGAAATTGCCCAATTTCTGCTGTTCCCATTTCGATCGGGTGGCGTTTGTTATGAAATAGGATAAACCGTCGAATCCAAACCACGTCGCTCTCCTCAGTCCGGTAGGAGTAGTGCTTCATGTGAATAACATTACGGACTTGGTCTAATAATTTTCGAGGTCGTTGTTCCATGCCAACACCCTGGATTCCGTCTAATTCCGTTTCTGGGATTTTAGGCAGAATTCAAGGCGAAAACAGACCGAAGAAACGCTGAAGAATTCGGGCTAATACCCAAAATCAGGGGTATTA